>JALHRC010000003.1 GCA_022841645.1 Minisyncoccota bacterium | reverse complement strand
CTGCCAGTTCCTCGGGTGAGAGGACAATGGCACCGGG
Source organism: Minisyncoccota bacterium (assembly GCA_022841645.1). GTDB lineage: Bacteria > Patescibacteriota > Minisyncoccia > Phycocordibacterales > UBA918 > OLB19. The sequence goes on along the minus strand of JALHRC010000003.1, from coordinate 72,940 downwards.
GATAGCTAGCGAACGGGATTGCGCAACATCCGAGGAACTGGCCGCCGCCCCAGTCTCTCCATCATCGCGCACCGAGAGGGATGCAAACTGTTCGCGAGCTCGACTGAAAAATGATGCGAGTGGACGCGGTGTCTCTTCTGCAACTTCGGAAACCTCCGAAACTGCGGCCGGCAGCGTACTGAGCCACGCAGCTCCCACGAGGCCCGTTACCGCTGCCGCAATAACAATCGCATGCGACTGCCGCTTTGCTTCTGGTGCCTGACGCAATCGTTCGATGTAACGCAGGAGCATAGTGACACTAGTATAGCAAAAGTTAGGGGACAAAAGCGGAGGGGGCCTTTGGCCCCCTCCGCTTTTGTCCCACCCAGTTACACTAAAAGCATCTTAGGAAAGGTCGTCAGTACTTCTGGGCCTGCCTCAGTAACCAACACCAAGTCTTCTAGTCGTACGCCACCTAGGTGGTGGTAGTAGAGACCAGGTTCGATGGCAATGACATCACCTACTGACAGCACATCGGTGGTGGAGCGTCGAAGACGCGGAGCGTCATGAATCTCTGTACTCACTCCGTGCCCGAGACCGTGCACAAATCCTTCAGCAAACGCAAATTCCTTCCCTTGGCCTCGCGTTTCGTAGCCGGCTTTCGTAAAAACGTCTATGACAGCGTTGTGAAGCTCTACACATTGAGCCCCAGGGCGCACAAGCGAAATAGCAAATGCTTGCGCCTCGCTCACCACCCCATAGAGAGCCTGTAGTTCTGCCGAAGGGGTGCCTCGACACACCGTGCGGGTAATATCGGCAAAATAACCAGTTCTGGTCGACTGTGGGAAAATATCAATCACGATTGGTACATCTGACAATATTCGACCACTACCAGCTTCGTGTGGCTCCGCGGAAGCTACACCACACGCCACAATGTGACCTTCCGGTGAAACACAGTCATAGTGTGACAAAACTGTCTCAATGAGCGTATGAGCCATTTCCGTCGTTGCAGTACCGTCATACTTTATGTACTCCACTACTGCCTCCATGGCTGCCTGAGCAGCTATGACCACATCTTTAATGGCCGCCACTTTTTGTTCATCAACGTGCGTAGGCATATGCCGGACCCAAAGTTACGACGAGAGCACTACCACCTCTCCTTCCATTGCGAGAACGTCCTTCATTTTTATGGTGAGCTTATCAACTGGTTTCAACCCTTCCGTTCCCTCTTCCTTCAAAAAGGCCTTCAGCGCCGCACTGTCGTAGTGCATCGGAATCACCAAATGTGCCTCGAGTTTAGTGGCAAGTTTCGCTGCCTCCGGCACCTCTAGTACGTCCCCACCGCCAATCGGCACAAACAGGATGTCGATGTCGCCGAGTTCACTAAGAATTTTTGGGTCAATCTCTGGTTCTTTAAGCGCCCCTAGAAACACCAGGTTCATTTCCTCCATCCGGACTTGATAGATAGTGGCGTAGCGGTCTTCGCCGTCGTAGTGGGTTTTGACCCCGTAACCACGCACCGACACCTCGCCGATTTCGTACTCACCAGGACCGTCGATAACAAACGGTTCCTTGGTGCCAAACGAGACTTGCGCCGCTCCATTCATATTGGGATGACGGAGTGAAATCAGCGCCACATCAGCGCCGAACTTTACTGGTTCTAACTTCTTGGCTTGTTTCGAGATCGGGTCAAAGGCCAAGGTGGTGTTGCCAAACGATACTTTAAAACACTGCCCGCCGTGGTAGGTGATGATCATAAATTATGCGTATGAGTATACGACACCACAGCAGACCATGCCACTGAGCCGCGCCCGAGGTGTGATTTCACTCATCCCGAGGACCGACCTCGGTTTTTCATGTCAGGGCGGCGGCAAAGCCGTCGCGCCGTCATTAAAAATAGCCATGTTTTAAGCCTTACTTGAGTAACGATAGTGATGGAGCGGGACCTCTGTCTAGTCGTTGCCACGACACGTTGATCGGTGGGCACCGAAATTCCCACCAACAATTGTTCCATCAACCAAACGGAGGATATCATCCGGAGGCCCTTGCACCATCCGACCAAGTCGCGCTGGTGCAGGGGTTGGGGGCTACGGCCCGACACAAAAAAGCCTGGGTACACTGCCCTTGGGCAAGGCTCTCAATCGACAACCGCCCGGCCTCATCGAAAAGGCTGGGCAAGCAAGGAGAAAGGCCTCATGAACGGGATCGCGATCTGAGCGCCGTAACATCACCCTTCCCCCGGCGTTAAGAAAAAATAGGGGGTGCCGTGGAAAAAATCACGGATAGCGGTGAATGGAGGTGGTACATGATCAGAATCAATTAGGGACTGCCTCGCCTCGAGCAGTCCCCTTCCCCGCCGCCACCGCTATGCGGTACCGGCGCCCCTTAAGGAAGTGCAGAGATGGGCGAGGGAGACTGTGATGGTGGAGCTACACGTAGCCAAACCTGATCCTCTTCCAAGCTCCACTCGCCGGTATTTGCCCAGTTGGCATACCGGCGAGTTTTCTTTTTTTCCACCCCTCCCCGCGAGTCGGTGGCGTTTTTGTTTCCTCTTCCTGTTTCTCTTTTCCCTCTTCACTCTTCTCTTTTAACTCTCGTTCCTAATCCTTGTTTTTTTGATACATTCTGGTATATTTCTGCCACCTCGTTGAGGTATTAGCAGTTCCTAGCGGCACACGTTAACCCCGGACTCATGGACATGGCCACGAGTAACAGTTGTCCGGACGCGTGTCGTCGGAATTAATCATAAATAACAATGTCAGAAGCAACTATTGACGCCAAAAGTGGCGTCATGCCTCCGCTCCTCGAGCAAACGCCCGAGGCACCAAAAGAAGGCCATTTAGTAGAAGGTACCGTTTCGGCGATCGGCCGCGCGCGGGTCTATGTCGATCTCTTCCCGTTTGGAACGGGTCTCATCTACGGCCGTGAATATATGAACGCGCGCGACGTCCTGCGCAAGGTATCGGTCGGCGACACCATCGGTGCTAAGGTCGTAACTCCAGAAAACGAGGACGGCTACATCGAGCTTTCGCTTAAGGAGGCGCGTCAGGCACTCATCTGGGCTGACGCTGAGGAAGCAGTGAAGCGCGGTACGGTGATGAGTCTCGAGGTAAAGGAAGCCAACAAGGGTGGTCTTATTATTGACTGGCAGGGTATCCAGGGCTTTCTCCCCGCATCCCAGCTTTCAAGTGAACACTACCCACGCGTAGCTGATGGCGACAAGGACAAGATTCTTACCGCTCTCGGTGGACTTGTCGGCAAGCATCTCTCGGTCATTATGATCACGGCTGATCAGAAGGAGCACAAGCTTATCTTCTCGGAGAAGGGTCTCCAGGAAAAGGAAGAGAAGGAAGAGAAAGTGGGCCGCTACCAAGTCGGCGAGACCGTCGAAGGTGAAGTAACGGGCGCGGTTGACTTCGGTGTGTTTGTGAAAATTGAGCAAGGTCTTGAGGGCCTCGTGCACATTTCTGAGCTCGACTGGGGTCTCGTGGAAGACACTCGCGCCCTTTATAAGGTCGGTGACCGCGTCAAGGTGAAGGTGATTGAGGTCAAGGATGACAAGATTTCCCTCTCGATCAAGCAACTAAAAGAAAATCCTTGGACCGAAGCTGGCCGTACCTACAAGAAAGAACAGTTGGTAGACGCAGTAGTAATCAAGTACAACAAGCACGGTGCTTTGGCCTCGATTCAAGAGGGTGTGGCTGGTCTCGTGCATGTGTCTGACTTTGAAAACGAAGCGGCACTGCGAGCTACGCTTTCGCTCGGGAACGTCTATAAGTTCAAGATCATGCTGTTTGAGCCAGCTGAGCAGCGCATGACCCTCTCATACAAGGAAGCTAATCCGAAGAAATAACTCTCTACCAGCGTACACTTGTCGTTGTTGGTGGACGAGTCCCCCGCAGCGACGATACTTGGAGCGAGGACCGGGACGAGGGAACCGACAACGATAAGTGTGACAGTGCTGGATTAACTTTAGAGCCATCTCAGTAGTGAACACAACAGCGCCGCGCCCCTTTGGGGGCGCGGCGCTGTTGTTCTGTGCTTACTGCCAACCTAACTTCCGTTCAACAAGCGAGCTATCGAAAGTTCGGTAGTCAACGGTGAGTTCCTCTCCTTTAGGAATCGCTATTCGTGCAACAAATAGTGGCTCGGGTGAGACGGCTGAATTTACGACCACCGTTAAATTTGGAGTATCGCTATGGTTCGTGAAGCGCGCTGGGTCCCCTTCTGGAGGAAATACCCAACGCTCGGTAGCGCGCGATAGGTAGGCTACGTGCGAGAGCGCCTTTTTTTCGTCGTCACCGAGCGCAGCAAATTCTTCCTTAGAAAGCGTGCAGTCATGACCGGCGACAAAGCGCCACACTACTTCTCCTGCCAGAATCGTTTCATCGACAAACACGCCATCGCCATGGGCAGCTGAAGGTCCGATTTTTGTTTTTACTAAATACATACTATCAGACTAGTTGCCGCCGTTAACCTTATTCATGGCCATTTCGACGCCTTCAGTGAGAATGAGTTCGAGGGCAGAAAAACCTTGTGTCATGAGCGCCTCCACTGCCTCGGCCTCCTCCGGCAAAAAAGGCTGGAGAACGTACTGTTCCAGGGGAAGTAGGGGCGGCGGGGCACCCACCCCCAGGCGTACGCGGGTAAACTCAGTGGTAGAAAGAGCATCGATCACCGACGCGACCCCATTGTGCCCCGCCGCCCCGCTCCCAACCGACACTCGCACCTTTCCTAAAGGGAGTGCGATGTCGTCATGTAGGACAATAAGCTGTTCTATACGGTCACGCGGCACGAGCGCCGCGGCGGCTTCCCCGCTTTTATTCATATATGTATCAGGATAAAGCAGCTGTAGAGCAGCGCCTTCGTACACTCCTTCACACAGTCGGCCACGATAGCGACTACTAGCGTGCGGCAAAGGCAGCTGTGCCCTCTCTACCAGTCGATCAGCGAGCGCCCAGCCAATATTGTGTCGCGTCTTGTCGTAACGAGTACCAGGATTTCCGAGAGCAACGATGTAATGCATGGAAAAACTATAGCACTGACGCCACAGAAACACACGCGTAAAAAAATGTGTAGCGCACTCGAGTGCACCACGGCAAAACGTTTGTCACAATGCGACGACGCGAGTATAATGAAGTCTCTTCATACAACGTAGTGCTATGAATCTTTTCTCTCGTTCTTCACCATCGTCTACTACACCGGTTTCTCCGTCATCAGAAACAATCGACACCTCTTCCGAGCCACACCCCGTCCTGGAAATAATTCGCTTCTCCATTATCGCGCTCATTATTGTAGTGCCGATACGCCTTTTCATTGCGCAACCCTTCATTGTCTCGGGCGCTTCGATGGAAGACACCTTTCACGATGGCCAATATCTGATTGTCGATCAAATTTCCTACTACCTCCACTCGCCTGAGCGGGGGGATGTCGTCGTATTTCGCTACCCACGCGACCCCTCAAAGTACTTTATTAAGCGCGTGATTGGCGTCCCGGGCGACACCGTCACGATCGAAGGAGCGACAGTCAGTATTGCAAATAATGATCACGTAGCTGGTATCGTACTCGACGAACCGTATGTCGACGCCATGAAGCCAGGCCCCACCGTTATCCAAGAATTGGGGGAACGCGAGTACTTTGTGATGGGCGACAATCGTGACCAAAGCTCTGACTCCCGTGTATGGGGAGTCCTCCAGCAAGAAAACATCATTGGTCGCGCCTTCCTGCGCCTCTTCCCACCGAGTACCATCGACATCATGCCAGGAAGGCTCGAAGCATCGAACGATTAATCGTGTAATCTCCTCTATGGCCACCTCTCCCACCGATTTTCTCAAGACTGCAACCAAAACCGCCGAACACTACGGCTTTCGTACCACCGAGCAGCTGAAAAAATCCCCGGCCTGCCGCGACTGCACCATCACTCTTCCCCATTCTGTAGCGGAACTACGCAAGCGCTTTGACACCTACGGCGCGCTTCTTTCCGATAGCGTCGCTACCTACTGCGACGACAACCTCCACGCCCTTGCCGAGCCAGTCCTTCTCTACCACCATCACGACCTCCCGGAACAGGGTGATGTGGCGGTAAGCTTCTCCATTTTTAACGTTGATAAAAGTATTGCTGAAGCCATTCTTATTCAGGCTACGCGCTCACTCTTGTCTGAACTTGGTCACCACGAACATTTTGTCCGCATCAACTCCCTCGGTGACCAAGAATCGGTCACCCGTTATGGCCGAGAAATTAGCAACTTCCTCAAGCGCCGCCTCGATACCCTCCCGAGTGAGGCCCGCGAACTCATGAAGGAACACCCGCTCTCTGCCCTTGGCCACCTGATTGCTACTGGGCACGAACTAGCGGCCCGCAGCCCCAACCCGCTCGAGTACCTCTCCGACCAAAGCCGCAAGCATTTCCGCGAAATCGTCGAATATCTCGACATGAGCGAAACACCCTACGAAATTGATCCAAAAATGCTCGGTCACCACGAGTGCTACAGCGACGCGTTGTTTTCTATCGACGTCAGTGGCAGTGAACCCTCGCCCTTAACTGTTCGCGGCGGTCGCATGAACGAGCTCCTCTTCCGGGCTACCAAGAGCCGCACGCCGAGTGTGGGTGCGGTCATGATACTTCACGGTGCGCGCCTCCCCGCTCGTCCACCGCGGCTCAAGGACCAGCTGCCGTCGGTCTATGTTGTACAGCTTGGGTTTGGACCCAAGGTACGAAGCCTCCTTCTTATTGATACCCTACGCAAGGCCGGCGTGCCGGTGACCCACAGCCTCATGAGCGACTCGCTCTCTACCCAGCTGCGTGACGCCGAGGCGCGCGGCGTCCGCTACACCATTATTGTGGGGCAAAAGGAGTTTGTGGAGCGCAATGTCATCCTGCGCGACATGAGCGCGCGCACCCAAGAGCACGTAAGCGAAGACGCCCTCATCAAAAAGCTCAAGCGACACAACGCCGTTGTGGCCCAGGTGGCGTAACACTGACGTTAGCCACCTTACCGAAAAACCTGTTGTGGGTGGCTGATTGTATTTTAATCGGGCTTCTTCTATACTCCGGTTAGTACAGTCCTTTTGGGAGATGAACGATGCGCGAGTACTGGAGCCATGACGTTGACGTGCACGATCTGATCGAAGCGGCGCTGGCTGGCGACACCGTCGCCTTTGCTAACGCTGTCGCGAGTTCACAGGTGAGTCCTACTGATATACAAGTCTTCTGGGGTATTCGATCGTGGATGGGGGGCACGAACTATACTATCTCCTCTATGAGGTGGCGAAGCGGGGCCACAACAGGATGTTTGTCGAGCTCATCGAGAAATATCGGTTCTCCGAAAAGATTCTCGAGGCGAGCCGACAGGAACGAAGCGTCGCCTACGAGGCACGGCGGACGGCAGACGAGGGCAGTATCCTGGTGTACGACTGCGTAAGCGAACTTCTGGCCGTCGGCGACGCTTATCACGGTATCGGCTCACTCCGCGAATTCGTAGAGAATGAGGCGACAGCCGCTGGGGCAGCCTTCCTGAGCACACTCCATCAGTCGGTAGGCTGGACCGAATTTCTTCGCCGACTGCCGCCCCGAGTAGAGGTGTGTGCAGGAGCACTCGATAATTACTACCGCGAACAGTATGGACTGAACTTGGTGGTACCTCGCAGCCAGACACGCTCGCCGGCAGAACAGCAGGCTCTCGCGAACGAGATCAACTGGCAGCTCGGTGAAATAGGACAAGCGGGCACCGAAAAGCGACGCGTCCAGGCCCTCGTCCTTCTCGAGGGAATTACCCACATCAGGTGTTTCCTTGAGGTCAGCAGAAACGTCGCGGAGATCACCTGAGAGATGTGGGGGGGCCGGCGACTTCATCGCCGGCCCCCATATTTTCACACTACTAAGACGGTTGCGCTCACGCGCCTCCCATGGTATTCTCGTGGCCACTATGGCAACCAATGTCCAAGTCGATAAACACACCAACGAAAGTAGCGCCAACGTTATCCGTCGCTTTCAAAAGCGCGTCCAGGGAGCTGGCATTATTCCGCGCGTCCGCAAGGGCCGCTACCACAGTCGTGTCAAGAGTCGTAACGTCCAGCGCACTGCCCGTCTCAAGAAGTTGGTCAAGAAAGTAACTTATGAAAAACTTCTAAAGCTCGGTAAAATCTCTGAGACACCGACACGGCCAGGCCGCCGCTCATAAAAATAAATTCTGCAGAACACAGCGCGCCGTACACATACGGCGCGCTGTTGCGTTGTCTGCTTCCGTGTCATACTGAGCTTTATGACGACCGCTACCCGTGTCACCACCGCGGCTACTGTTGCTGAGTATCCCGCTCTCCCCTACGCCATGATTGCGCAGGGCATCCTTGGTGCACGCTACGAACTCACACTCACCTTCATTGGAGAAGCTAGGGCCCGCCGCCTCAACCAAACCTACCGCCACAAAGAGTACGTCCCCAACGTTCTCTCCTTTCCCCTCGGAAAGGAGGCGGGTGAAATATATATCTGCACCACCGTCGCCAAGCGCGAAGCGCCACGCTACCAGCACTCCTATGCCGAACATGTGCTCTTTTTATTTATCCACGCACTCTTACATTTGAAGGGTTACGACCACGGGGCTACAATGGAGTCACTCGAACAGCGCTACCGGCGGAAGTATTCGGCGCATGTGGAGGCCAGTACATCATGAAAGACCACCTCATCACCGGCATTGATATTGGCACCTACCACGTGAAGGTGGCAATTGCCCGTGTACAAAAGGGGGCCAGGGAACGGGCGGTGCCCGAAATCATCGGCACCGGCTATGCGGAGAGTCGCGGTCTTAAGAGCGGTTACATCCTCCAAACCGCCGATGTGGCGCGGAGCGTGAAGAGTGCCCTCACGCAGGCCGAGAAGCAAGCGGGAGTGACGGTCAAGCGAGCGCACGTAGCACTTGGTTCAATTGGACTCGATGAACTCTACTCAAGGGGCGAAGTTATCCCCGCACGGGCCGACTCCGAGATCACCGACAGTGACGTTGAAAAAGCCACCACCGACAGTGAAGAGCGCATCGCTGATCGTATTCCGAACCGCGCCGTCCTACACAGCATCCCCTTACACTACACTGTCGACGGCGCTGAGGTATTAGGTCGGCCACAAGGTTTGCGCGGCACCAAGCTTGAAGTGGACACGCTCTTTATTACTACGTACGAGCAACACGTCAGCGATCTCGTGAGTGCAGTTGAAGCCGCTGGGGTATTCGTGGAAGACGTGATCGCTTCCCCATTAGCGGCCAGTTTTGTGATGCTCGCCAAAGCCCAAAAGCGCGCGGGGTGCATACTTATAAATATCGGTGCCGAAACTACATCCATGGTAGTGTTTGAAGACTCCACGCCAATTTCACTCAAGATCTTTCCCATGGGTTCGGCTGATCTCACCAACGACATCGCACTTGGGCTCAAGATCCCCCTCGAGGAGGCTGAGAAAATTAAGTGCGGCGGTATGACATCAGTCTCGTACACCAAGAAGCATCTCGACGACATCATCGACGGTCGCCTCGCTACCCTCTTTACCCTCATCGACGCTCACCTTAAAAAAATTAAGCGGGATGGACTTTTACCAGCTGGTGCCATCTTAACCGGCGGTGGCTCAGGTGTGCCGCGCATCACCGATGTTGCCAAGCGAGTGCTGCTACTTCCCGCTCGTACTGCCACGCTTGAGCTCGGCAATAAGCACACTAAGATCAAAGACTCAGCCTGGGCAGTTGCGTATGGACTTTGCATGTGGGGAGCAGCCGACCGTGAAGAGTCGAGTGCCATCGGCGTCGTGAAGCAAACCAAGCGTGGACTTTGGTCGTGGCTGCAACAATTTTTACCATAACAATAGTTGAGTACTGTCAAACACACGATAAGCAATAAAGTCAATATGGTGACAGGCACAGCGCTACGCGCTATGATAGTGCTACCTGCTGTTTCGCATTCCTTGGTGGGGGTGCGGGGTGAGGCGTAACTAGTTATACACACATTATATGGAACAGATACGGTCTGACGTTGAATCGTTCGCGCGCATCCGCGTTGTCGGTGCTGGTGGATCTGGTGGCAATGCCGTCAACTACATGGTCGGGGCGAAGGTGAAGGGTGTGGAGTTCATTGCGGTCAACAGTGACGCACAAGATCTTCATAACTCACTTGCCAAGAAAAAAATCCACATCGGTAAAAACCTGACCCGTGGTCTTGGTGCTGGTGGCAACCCCGACATGGGTCGCCGCGCTGCCGAAGAAACCAGGGAAGAGATCGCAAACGCCATCAAAGGCTCGGACATGATCTTCATCACGGGCGGTATGGGGGGCGGTACCGGTACTGGTGCTGCACCGGTGATCGCCAAGATCGCTCGTGAAAGTGGTGCTCTCACCGTCGGCGTGGTCACTAAGCCGTTTCTCTTTGAGGGTCAAGAACGTATGCGCCTAGCACTCCAAGGCATCGAGGAGCTTAAGAAAGAAGTAGACGCACTCATCACCATCCCCAATGATCGCCTCCTCGCGATTGTCGATAAGGAAACCACTGTGCGCAGCGCCTTTGAACAGTGCGACAATGTTTTGAAGCAAGCCGTCGAAGGTATCTCTGACCTCATCACCATGCCAGGTATCATTAACGTCGACTTTGCTGACATCCGTAGCGTGATGGAAAACGCCGGCTCAGCGCTCATGGGCGTGGGTGTCTCTTCCGGCGAAAAGCGCGCCGAAGAAGCTGCTCGGATGGCTATTAATTCACCTCTCCTTGAAGTATCGATCACAGGAGCCAAGGGAGTGCTCTTTGCGATTGCTGGTGGCGACGACCTCGGTATGCTGGAAGTACAAGACGCAGCGCGGGTCATTACTGAATCGATCGATCCCCATGCCAAGGTGATATTCGGTGCTATCCGCGATGATAAATTGAAGAAGAACGAAATCAAAGTGACCGTGATTGCAACCGGCTTCCCGGAGGAGACGATGGTCAGCCATCCGATTGCGCGCCGTGCTCCAATGGCTACACCAGCCCCAACGCCCATAATCGGTCAGCGCCACGATGATTTTGAAGACCGCGATGAACGCGTTGAGTCCCGCGGCAAGATTTTTAATTCACTATCAATGCCCCGCCGTGAGCCAGAGCCGGTAGTGAACGAGACGCCCATTGCAGCACCGACACCGCGCCCGGCAGACTTGCCAAAGCGCGACCCGAAGCCAGTTGACCCAATCGACGAAGATAGCGATGACGACTGGGGCGCCGTGCCCGCTTTCCTGCGTCGATCCAAGCTCAAGTAATTGAGCGCAGTGAGCGACGCAGCGAGGGCACGGCGGACTCATTGAGTATTTTTGCAAGCTTCCCACGAAGCAAAAAGACCAATGAGTGGACTGCCTCTGTAAGAGGCAGTACCTGCATTTCTGCGGCGAAGCAAGCTGAAATAGCAGGCACTGCCGGCCGCAGCGTTGCCCGTTTGTCTTTGGGGACAAACGGGCCGCGGTGAAAAGCAATTCAATATTGCTTTTCACGGGTCGCGAGCACTTACTAGAATTGGAGCGTAGCGGCCAATTATAGTTAGTGACTTGTGACCGGTGCCAACTCTTAAACCACGCACCACACGTACGAAACCCGGCCGGTCCCTAAAGGGACCGGCCGGGTTTCCCCGTGCCACCGCTTCCTCATCATGCTATGCTGGTGTGCACTTCATTTTCACTGATTACTTATGTACGAACTCATCATTATTGGTGGCGGGCCGGCAGGCATAGCCGCTGGTGTCTACGCCTCACGAAAGCAACTGAAAACTCTCTTTATTACTAAAGAGTGGGGTGGGCAGAGCACAGTTTCACCTGACATTCAAAACTGGATTGGCACGCCTTCTCTTTCTGGCGCTGCCTTGGCGGATACCCTAAAAGCCCACTTGCATACCTACGCCGACGGCTTTGTCGACATCAGTGATAAAGCCCTCGCTACCAATATTGAAAAAAATGACGGTGGCTTTCGTGTGACGCTAGAAAATGGTACCACTCACGACACCCTATCCATCCTGATAGCCAGTGGCAGCCGACGCCGCCAGCTTTCCGCTAGCGGAGCTGACATCTTTGAACATAAAGGCCTCACGTACTGCGCCTCCTGCGATGGTCCGCTATTTGCCGGACAAGATGTTGCGGTAATTGGTGGCGGTAACGCTGGTTTTGAAACAGCCGCCCAGCTCCTGGCGTACACCAAGAGTGTCACCCTCCTTCAGCATGGCCCAACGTTTAAGGCTGATCCGGTGACGGTTGCAAAGGTACTAGCCCACCCCAACATGCGCGGGATTACCGAGGCCAATACTACCGAAGTATTTGGTGAGAAGTTTGTGAGTGGCCTCCGCTACCGCAACCAGACTGGTGAAATTGTCGAACTACCCGTCACGGGAATCTTTATCGAGATCGGCATGCTCCCCAACACCGACTTTGCCAAAAATGTAGTCGCACTCGACACCTATGGCCGCATCGAAATTGACCCCTGGACGCAGAAGACCACTACCCCAGGCATCTGGGCCGCCGGTGATTGTACCAACGTGAAGTACCACCAGAACAATATTTCTGCTGGCGACGGTGTGCGGGCGCTCGAGGACATCTACGTCACGCTCCGCACCAAATAGTCACCTTCCTCAGAAGAAAAATTTGAGCAAAACAAAACACCCCCGCGACGAGGGTGCTTTGTTTTGTACAACGTAGAGATGTAGGTCTGCACGCGTTGCCCGTAGCCTCGGACATTAAGTATGTAATACTCACCACCGTGCAAACCTGTGTGTATAGTCGCATACCCACCTCTACAGTCAATCGCCCCTAAAGACCGTTATTTTACCGTAGACTGGGTATAACCGGTGGAAAAGTCGGTGGAATACCACTGTAGAAGGCCGTGGGAAAGCCTGTAGATTGGTACTTGCACGCGCACTACTTCTCTGAACGACTCAGAAGGAGTCGTAAACCATTCGCTACCACAAGAAGCGTTCCTCCTTCGTGGCCAATAACGCCAAGTGGCAGCGGTAAGTGGAAGAAGAGCGTCGTTACCACCATAAGAGCCATAATGCCGCAAGCAAAGATCAGGTTTTGCTTGATGATGCGATTCGCCTTCTTGGCTAAGGTATGGGCGTAGGTGAGCTGTCGCAAGTCGTCAGATAGAAGTGCTACATCAGCTGCCTCAAGTGCTGCGTCGGTACCTGCTACACCCATCGCCACCCCTACCCGCGCCGTCGCCAGCGCTGCTGCATCGTTCACCCCATCACCAACAAACGCTACCAGGCCCTTGCCGGCTAGTTGTTCTATCTGCACCACCTTATCTTCGGGAAGCAGTCCTCCATAGATTGTCTCGGGAGAAAAGCCAAGCCGACGTCCGATCGTTTGAGCTACCGCCACACTATCACCAGTGAGCATGACGATACTTTTTACCCCTGATTGTCGCAGCCCATGAAGCGCCGCCTGTGCCGTAGCACGCGGTGTATCAGCGAGTGTTACCACACCCCACAGGGTGCTGCCACTACCGATCACTATCGGTGTCTCACCTTCAACTTCGCGCGCCGCTATCTGTGCGTCTTGCTCTGATGATAACGTCACACCCCGTTCTTTAAGAAGGGCTCGATTACCTGCCCAAGCTATCTGACCGTGCACCTGGGCAAGCACCCCTTTCCCGGGAACCGCTGCCGCTCCTTCAGCTTCTAAACTACGCACCCCATTACTTTGTGCATAACGCACGATACTGCGTGCCAGGGGGTGATCAGAGTGCGTCTCAAGCGAGGCAGCGAGCGCCAGGACACTCTCTTCAGATTCAGAAAATGCTATTACCCTGACCACTTCCATAGCACCCGTGGTAAGAGTGCCGGTCTTATCAAGCGCCAGCACCGATACGTTACCAAAGTTCTCGAGTGCTGCACCACCTTTAAACAAAACACCATGTCGCGCGGCAGATGCTAGTGCCGACAGTACCGCCGCCGGCACACTGATCACAATTGCACAGGGACTTGCCACCACAAGCAACGTCGCGGCTTTATAAAAAGCTAAATCAGTCGGTATACCAACAAGGAGAAAAACGCCGAGTGCGATCACACTACCCACGAGTACCACCACCGTATAACGCTCACCAAACCAGTCACTAAAACTTTCACTAGGTGACCGCTTTTCCTGTGCCTCAGTCACCAAATCGATCATCCGCGCGAGAGTGGAATGTGCAGCTGTCGCGGTAACAGAAATCGTCAATAAAGCGTTCTGATTCATTGACCCAGCAAATACCTTGTCGTTTATCCCCTTATCGAGAGGCACAGATTCACCGGTGATTGTTGACTGATCAACGGCACCTGCGCCGGCGACAATCACGCCATCAATTGGAATCCGTTCACCAGGTCGAACCAGGATATCATCACCCACCTGCAGTTCCTCCACCCGCACGCGCTCGGTGGTCCCGTCAGACAACTTTCTGTTAGCTTCGTCGGGCCGCAAGTCCATGAGGGCAGCTACTGACCGCTTGGTATTACCCATAGCGTATTTTTCTAAGGTACCCGCGAGGCTAAAGAGAAAGAGTAGAATCGCTCCATCACGCACCTCACCTACCCCAGCAGCGGCCAGTGCCGCCAGTACCATGAGGAGGTCAATGTTGAGATGACCTTTAAACAAGGAGGAAATTGCTTCTCGAGCAGCTGGTATACCACCCCCCAAATAAGCCGCGACGAATGCCACCACCACGACCGACGTAGGCCAATCAAGCCACTGGCCCAAAACCCCGGTTACTAGGCCGATACCCGTAAGGATAGTCAGCAGCGCCCGCTCTCGCAGCTCTCCCCTTTCTTCGGCAATTTCTTCCAGAATGCGGTGGGTGGTTTTGCTCATAGACTTAGTATATTCAGAGAATAATTGTCGCTGATTATACCGCATATATTCGTACATCGGGTACCGCATCGAACGCCACCTCAGCCCTGCTACCACTAGCTTTTTATTACCTTTTTGGTATCATGAGGCGCACCAATTTGGCCCCATCGTCTATCGGTTAGGACGAAAGCTTTTCAAGCTTTAAAGCCGGGTTCGACTCCCGGTGGGGTCACACGACAAAAACGAAACCGCCTTCTTCATCCAAAGAAGGCTGTTTCGTTTTAGAAACTGAAAGCTTTCAGTTTCGGCTCGTGTGACGGCCGCAGCGATGTTTCCGTCGCCGTCAAAGCGGCGGAAACCGCGAGGCGGGGTCGACAGCACTTAGCGGATTTGGAACGTAGTGAACAAATACGCTTAGTGACTGGTGACCACAAGAGCGACTAATGTCGCTGACGTGTCGCGGTGACGGCCGCAGGCATGTTTTCAGCTTTTTCCTAAAGCTAAAACGGCCGAGCCGGGGTCGAGAGTACTTATGAGCGTAGCGAATTAGTAACTCGTGACCACACACATAACCAGGCTGGCTTGCGACACTGGTATGAACGCCCCTATTCCACTTACTCGACTCACAAAGACGCAATGGTGACCACAAAACTGGTCCCCTCACCAACACGCGAGTCAACCTCAATCGTGCCACCTAACTTTTGTAAGGCCTGCGCCACAATGTATAGCCCCAGGCCAGTTCCTTCGGTCTGAATCGTTCGAGCGTTACTTGCCCTAAAGAATTTACTAAACAGCTGGGGAATTTCGGCGGCCGGAATACCGATACCTGAATCACTGATTTCAAATCGCAACGAAGAGCTGGTACCAGTGAACGCTACGTGGATCTTGCCGCCTTCGGGAGTGTATTTAACCGCGTTGGAAATGAGATTAGTGAGAATAATGTTAAGGAGACGTGGGTCGGTGATAAACCAAAGATCAGTTGGCGTATCACTTCGAGTTGCAGTGATACGCTGCTTTAGCATACGATCACCAAGTTCATCGAGTACACCCGTCACAAATTCACTCATGTTAAGACGGCTTGGCTCGGTGGCAAAGGTACCCATTTCAAGTTTTGAAACATTGAGAAAGTCGTCAATGAGTGAGAGCATACGCACCACATTGCGGTCGATCTTATCAATGTACGCAGCATTCCGTTCAGTTGCTCCATCGGCGAGCCGTCGGCCCAGCAGCTCGGTCGCGTAGCGGATAGCGGCAATTGGGGTACGCAACTGGTGGGTGGCAAGCGCCACAAATTCTGACTTGGCAGTGTCTACTTTTTTCTGATCGGTAATATCAACCATCGTAATTAACAGCTTTTCTTCCCACAACAATGAACTCACCGACAAGAGTGTCCACACGAGCATCCCTTCATCAGTGATCAGAGGAAGCTCCAGTTCATTAATAGTGATTCCAGCGCGTAGTTTTTGAGCTAAGATAGACGTATCAAATTCAGGAGCGCACAGTGTCACGAACGAACGACCACTGAGTGCATGTAGTTTCGTCTTTAAGAGCTGGGCTGTCGCTGGATTAAAATTAGCAATCTTGCCAGATCGATCAAGAATAATATGTGCTACTGGGCTGTTACTGAAAAGCAAGTAAAATGACTCTTCATCAGAAAGTTGGATGCGCTCCAGCGTGGCAGTCAGCCAACGATCGCGCTTCCGCTGTACCAACACCCATCCCAGCATGAGTATAATTGCTATCACACCCCCTCCAATGCGCTGTAGTTGGTTGAGTTCTAAATCAGTGTGAAAGAACACTAATCCTATCGCCAGAGAAAGAAAAAGCGCGAGGAAGAGATAACTCACCCGATTCCATGCCCTAATCCGCGTGGCTGTTTTCATATCTCTATAGTACCAGCTTGTAGTCACGACCAGGGTGGCGATGATAGGAATGTGGTAAAATTGTGGTATATGGAAAAAACAGTCCTACTTATCGAGGACGAAAAAGACATCCGCGAAGCAGTGGCAGAAGCACTCACTGACGCTGGTTTTAAAGTCGGTACGGCCACCAATGGGATGGATGGACTCGCACAGGCGCTCCAAGAACATCCTGACATCATTTTACTTGATCTCATTATGCCCGGATACGATGGCCATACTGTGCTAGAAAAACTTCGCCAGGATCCGTGGGGAAAGCAGGCCCGCGTCGTAGTTTTAAGTGCGATGGACGACGCTGGCAATATTGCCGGCGCCTACGACGGTGACATAACGAGTTACATCATCAAAGCTCACAACAGCCTCGACGAAATTGTAAAGAAAGTGCGCGAGAGCCTGTACACCTCGTAAAAACATCCGCCCTGCTCACGCTCCGGCAGAGCAGGGCGGTGCATTGCGGACAAACTAGTAAAACTTCAGCCCTGGCGTGCAGGCACGCCAGGGCTGTCGACTTCGCCGTCATAGCGAGTGTGCTCACCTGCGCCAATGTCTCCGGTCTCGATAGCGAGGCTCAAAGTGGTGGCGTGGTGGCGCTCGCTGCCAGTGCCGCGGCGGTGGCGCGTGGTAGTGCGGGCGTACTGGCGGGTAGTAGAAAGGACGCGGGTCATGGTAGATGGGCGGACGATTCAGTGTCACGACACATCCAGGCAAGAGCCCGAGCAGCGCGATCGCGGTAATCAGAATCAGATGTATGCGCAAAAGATCACCTCCTTTCGACCTTCACTATACCGTAAAAAGCGGACTATAACTAGGAGCCTATTTACACCGCGCGGTGAGCGCCACCAACTACGGCCTATCTTCCCAAATTTTTTTTGGTAATTTCCGACCACCGTACTCACCTGCCTCAATTTGAGCTATGCCCCCTGCCTCAACCCGCTTTCGCTCCCGCACTCCCTCGTCATTGTCTACTGCTTTAAATAACGTCTCATAGTGCTTGCTTTTGGCTGTAAGTACGTCACTCGCACCTACAAACTGTATGCGCACACTGCCGTTTCGAACTGCTTCAGCAAATGCTGACAGTATTTCTGTTTCAGTTTCGTCGTCAGCGAAATTTTCTAAACGATTAAACAGTCGCTCACTGCGAGGCAAATGCCAATTACTGGTAATAAACGCCAGGTTAGTCCAGCGCTCTTGGTGCCACATTTTGGCTGCCTCTTTAAATTCGGTGATTGTGCTGACAGAAACTTCTTCGAGAGCAATAATCTCGTCTGGTACACCCTTGCGTAACAACTCTTCTTTGGTAACCGACGCATAGGTGGGCTTGTCTTCGTTACGTGTACGACTCATAGGGACGATGAGGGAACGGGGGAAGACTTGATTGAGGGCTTCTGCCGCCAGCATCCGATCTTTTCCTCCAGTTGCGAGCGGCACGCCCGTCGACCTGAGCGAGTTCTCATCGGCGTCACCAAATGAGCCATTTTCATAGCGACCCTTTTGCTGACTAAACTTCATTGCTCCCACTAAAATAAAAAATACCTCTGGCTCCCCTTCGATCATTTCTCTTATTTTTGTGGTGGCTTCATCTTTTAGTGTCAGTCTCTCCATATAAAAATACTACCACTACTATGCGTAAACCTTAGGGGTAGGCCGGGCAATTAAGCGCCCGGCGCCAGCCTGCCGCCAGTGCCTCCTCCTCGCTACAAAACCATCGCTCACCCTTCTCTTCATTTATACGGGTCGCCTCATAGTACTCACACCCCGGAAGATGATAAATGTGCTCACCACTCTCGATAGCAATATTGCCTTTGATAAGGCAGGCGCTGGCACTCCCTTCGGCTTCGACCTCCCCTACGTCCTTGGCGCCGGAAGCGTACGGCTCGCACCCGGCTCCCCACAGCCCCCTACCCTCCGTGCGGGCCGCTGTCTCTGCTATCAGGAACCGCTCGGTATGACGCACATCAGGCGGGTAGGTAGAAACACTGGCATACCCTTCACGCACCAGCGTCTCGTTCACCATTACGCCGCCCACGTAGACGTAGCGAAGGAGTCGCCCGTATTTATCGGTTTCGCTCACGTCTTTCTCGAGGCCCACCTTCATATCCAAGACCAGTGTCTTATTGCGCGCACTTGCCTCTTCCCCAAAGCACTCTACGTCGCGCGTCGGATGCACTGTTTCGGGAGTATTGATACCGATGTAGCGTACCCGCTTCACTTCGCCATCAATCTCCACATCAATCGTGTCACCGTCTATGACCGCCACTACGGGGTACTGGCTTTGCGGAGAGCTGATGGGTGCAGCGGACTCTGACCCCACCTCCACTGCGTTCGCACTGTCAGCAGTATCTGGGGTGGCGGTGGCAGCAGCCTCCCTGCCTGCTTGTAGTGGCTGCTCACTTTCTGGTGACGGTCGGTCCAATGCACCCACCATCACAATAACGATGAGTGTTATTAAGATGACTGCCCCAGCGCCCACTACACTTTTCATCATTCTATTCTAGCGCAGAAATAAATACCGTGAACTAGCGTAATAACTGGCATATGAATAACACACTTGTGCTAGGAGTTTTATTGGCGTTGATAGTTGGCGGCATTGGAGGGTTTACAGTAGCGCACGTAGGTAAGGACGGTAAGCGGTGGGATAATCGCAGCTACGACCATAAGAGAGAAATACCAGCAGGTAACACCATGCGTGACGGTAGTAACATGAATGAGCATGGTATGCATGCAGACATGATGGTGGGGAGCGAACGCGAGTTTATCGAACATATGATCCCTCATCACGAGGAAGCAGTCATGACAGCGAAAGAAGTGCTGGCACGAGGCGGCACAACCCCTGAAGTACGGGCATTGGCCGAAGCCATCATCACCGCGCAAGAAAAAGAAATCGCTGACATGAAGACTTGGTATGCAGCGTGGTACGGTAGTCCGTATATCGCAACTGGTACCTATCGTCCAATGATGCGTGATCTCACTGCCCTCTCTGGAACTGAACTCGATAAGGTGTTTCTGGAGGACATGATTCACCACCATATGGGCGCTATTATGATGGCACGTAGTGTCGAGCGCTCGATCGAACACGCAGAAATGCGCACCCTGACTGAGAATATTGTACGCACCCAATCAGAAGAAATTGCTACGATGCAGCGGCTGCTGGCTGACTTCTAGACGTGAAGGGCCGGCGCGCAAGCGCGCCGGCCCTTCTTCGTTTTTCACGTACTACATTAAATACGTATTTAATGTAGTACGTGCTTGTGCTTCACTGCTACACAGTAGCGGCCTTGGCCGCCTTCTTTTCCTCTTTGTGGATAGCCTTGATGTCAGCAAGAAGCTCTAGAGCATGGTTGGCTGGATCAACACTCGGATATACCTTGGCAATCGTGCCGTCAGGCCCGATAAGGTACGACACTCGAAAAGTGCCCATATACTTCTTTCCGCGCATAGTTTTCTCACCCCAGGCCCCATACTTCTGGATCATTTCAGTTGATTCATCAGACAGAAGCGTAAACGGTAGCGAGTATTTTTCCGCAAACTTTTTGTGTGACTTTACGGAGTCTTTACTCACGCCAATGACCGTCACGCCCATACGCTTAAAATCCTTGTACACTTCGGCAATCATGCAGGCTTCTTTGGTGCAGCCTGGCGTATCGTCTTTAGGGTAAAAATAAAGCAGCACCCACTGCCCAGCGTAGTCTTTAAGGGCGTGCAGTTTTCCATCCTGATCGGCCAGTTTAAACAGCGGGGCTTTGCGTCCAATTTTAAGCATAGGCGACAGCTGGTTAGGCTTGAAACTCCTCGCGGATAATCTTCCCATCCACAACCGTATACACTGCCAGTTCGGTCATAGCCTCTCGACCACGATCTTTATACGTCACATCCATATAAAATGTTACTGCAAAACTCTGGTCGCTGACCAGCGGATCGCTTACTTTTGTCTCATGCATCTCCACCACGTTAGCAAGCCATTCCTCAGCCTTTTTCTTAAGACCAGCCATACCTTGGTAGGCTGTCGTCGTGCCATTCCAAGTCTCAACGCTACGAACATCCGGTGAGTACAGTTCGGCGTACGCAGTCTCATGATCGTTAGCACGATTAAGTACTACTAGGCGATCGGCAATTTCTTGTGTAGTCATACATTTGAAACTTACTGAATAACGGTGCTAGTATAGCACCGTTCCCACTGGAAGCGTGGCTGAGTGGTTGAAGGTACCGGTTTCGAAAACCGGCATAGGGGAAACTCTATCGAGGGTTCAAATCCCTCCGCTTCCGCGAGTACAAAATAGCGTCCCTTGTGGACGCATATTTTGTTCGCGGAAGCGGAGTACCGTGCCTGCGCACGGTACGTAGGGATTTGAAGCACCGGAGCTTGTGTTTTGCGACGTCAAAGAGTAAAACACGCGAGGTGTCGACCGAGAACGCGAGTCACTTTTACAAGCGTAGCGAAGTAAAAGAGCCGCGATTCTGGGTCAAATCTCTCCGCTTCCTTGCGTTTCCATAATTGGCTAGCCAGTATTTTTTTGCTACAGTGCTCCAATGAAACTCATCTCGCTCAATGTTGAAGGCATCACTCACCTCGATAAAGTACTTCCCTTTCTAGAGACCGAGAGGGCGGACGTTCTCTGCCTTCAGGAGGCCCCCGAGCAATTGGCAGTGCCGCTTAGTAAACTTGGATACCAGACCACCTTCGCTCCTATGGACATTCGCCAGAGTGGTCAAGAGGCCTTTACCGAAGGCATATTACTTGCCAGTCGGCTCCCTTCCTCTGCACGGAGTGAGTACTACCACCGCCCCACCGAGGCGATTGTTCCGATTGATGTCACCAACGTGCCAGGGACCGTGGCGCGGGCAGTCATTATCGCGAGCGTCGGCGACTACACTATCGCTACCACGCATTTCACCTGGTCGCCACGAGGTGAGATCGCCAGTCCCGAACAGCAGGCGAACATGGCAGCGCTTTTAGAGACACTAGCTCCCCTACCACCACACATCCTCTGTGGCGACTTTAACATTCCCCGCCAGCACAATCCCCTCTACACAAACCTCACGGAGCACTACACCGACACTATACCAGCACAGTATAAAAGCAGCCTTGATGCCTCGCTCCACCGCCACGGTAAAAACCCAGAGCTAAAATTCCTCTTTGACTCATTCATGGTGGACTACCTATTTACCAAGGGACCCTATAGTGCCAAGAACGTCACCTTACGCTTTGGGATCAGCGATCATGCCGCGGTTATCGCCCACCTAACAAAGCAGATCTAACGTTGCTACAACGGGTCAACCGTTGCTGTGACATCTATCACCGTTACCGCATTACCTGAAGCTACGCCGTCTATAGACGGATCAGGCTGACACACCAAACCAAAACGGGTCGTGCCAACAACCGGATCAGTAACAAAGGGGGCATCAACAGACACCGTGCCACCACCTGCTAGATAAGAGAAAGTACGGCGTGTGGTACCTCCCGTCAGCTCACAACGTACAGGATAGGTGGCCACCACACTCCAATAGAGTTGAGCCGGTGTACCCGCTTGGACCAGCCACGAACGAGCACCCATAGTGACTACTGGCGCTACTGGAAGAGGGTCACTATCATCTGGATTTATGGTGTCGTCAGGTAAGCACTTAAACGAGGTGTCCAACGTCGAATGGGTCTGAACGCTCGTGTTGTTACCAGTGCGTGAGTGTAGCCACCAGACGTAGCGCTTTTCCGTACTGAGGGGAAGACCGGTAAGAACGAATGACCCACCATTTCCTGGCTGATTGTTAAAGCACCAGCGCTCCTGCGTACTGTACTTACCATTCGGACAACGTTCACCAACTGGGGCGTCGCGGGTTGAGGCGTCGTCCCAACGTACTCGCAGATCATAGCCCGTCGCACCCGACACCTCCTCCCAGCGCAGCTCTACTCTTCCCGTCGTAGGGTTAGCAGGGTCGACTTCACACGTCGCTGAGAGGAGACGGGGTGGGTTGAGGGTAACGCTCGTCGGCGGTGCGCACAGGCCATCACCAGCACGCACAAATTCATGACGCGCTGGTGTTTCGTTGGAAACACGCCACCACTGCCAATTGCGGGTAGGGTCAGACTGCAGGTCGCGAGTACAATATTGGGTCCACACTATTTCGGCCGGAGGGGGCGGGGTGCAGGTACCATCACCGGCACGCACCCGCTCGTAGCGTGGTGACACCTCATTTGAATAGCGCCACCATTGCCAATCGACGGTCGGATTGGTGTTTCCTTCACCAGTACAATATTCAGTCCAGACCACCTCGGGCCCTGGTGGTTTTGGGTTAGCACACTGCTCACTGACACACTCATACCAGTTGCTATTTTCCCGACCACCAGGCTGGTAGTAGTGATAGACAAGTGTGTAGCCGGGCGCGCAGTAGAAGCCGCCGTACCAAGCAGCATAAGGAGCAACAGCCGTTCTTGGAAAACATACCCCACCCTGAGCCTCTGTGGTGGGTGTAAAGGCTTGTCCTAGAAGGAGTGGCACCACCACAAACCAGGCCACCATCGCTACGGGGACACTCAGCACCGACAATCCAGCAGTAAGTGACCATGAGCTTAAAAAAGAACGAAACATAGCGAGTGACTAATTTGGTAGTTGCTGCACCATCACCTCAGTGGGAATAATTCGAGATGCCTCATAGATATTTTCCTGGGCTAGTACCGTCACCACCGCCCCACTTTGAAGTTGCTCGCGCCCGACCTCCTCATAGGTAAATGGTTCAGGGGGAAGCGGGGGTAGGTCAGCTACCTCACGAGCCGTCTCAGCTGTATCAGTGGCTCGCCCAAAACCATAGTAGGTGTTTTCTCGGTGGTAGGTGGTAAGTTCTTGCGCAAACACCGCAGGATCTTTTGGTTGCCGAGCTTTAAATGTCGTTGTGTCACTTAGCAAAACAGTGCGCTCAGCCAGCGCGACTGGCATGTCGGGGGGTAATGTGTCGAGGTGTAAGACAAATTCATTATCACGTATCTCTCCCACGACACCAGTGAGAGCCTTCACATCAGTCACAAATACCGGTAGTTCTGGTGCCTGTGCAACAGCGCCTCGGTAGGCGTGCCAAGTGTACACTCCCAGAAGAGCCGCTAGGTACAGCACCGCTATCACACCCACTGCGGTGCGCACACGTGCGTAGGTAGGCGAAGGAACCGGAGTAGTGGACGGTGTTAGTGGTGTTAGTGGTGGATTCATAGCGCAATGATGTGATGTACTACAGACGAAAGTAAAGCTACCAGGCACCGGTGACACAGTTATACCAGATGGTATTGTTGGTATTATCTACGGCGAGGTAATTTGACGTGAGCCAATAACCGGGATCACACCACCACACTTGTGCACCTGGATAGGGATTGCCGTTCCAGTGAAGCCGCCCGACACGTGCTTCCCAGGTAGCTGCTTGCGCACTCTGGGTCACTATGACGCTCGACACCAGCGACGCTGGCAGCACCCGCGCTTCCAGCAAGGTGACAAACGTCGCCAGCACCACCACGACCAGAACTGCGAGTGACGCCATGGCATCACGTACGTAGTAGAGGGTAAGAGATGTGTTTGTCATACTTATTCAAGGCTATTACACTGCCACCAAATAGCGTTGGCGTCGTTGACTAGATTGAGATAGTAGCGGGTCAGGTAGTAGCCGGGGTCACAGCTTTCGGTAAAGTACCCACCACCAGCATACTTTGGTCCACAATCATTCCAGCAAAAAGAACCATTGTCATCGTGGCCACACGCCTGCTCACAACGATCTTCAAATACGGGAGGCACCCAGGTGCGCCGCAAAATACCGGCGTGTGGCGGCACCTTATCCTGTGCCTCTACCGTGGTAGCCGAGGCAGCTGTTGTTACACGCACAATCTCTTCCACGAACGAAAAAGCTGGTGCGATAACAAAAACTAGCTGTGCAATACAGACCGCGATTAATAACATCGCTAGCGGTCTTTTGACCACATTTGTATGTATTTTTTGTAGCCAAGGGTACATAGAATAAATCTTTCTGCTCCTACAATGTTAGCACGAGGTTCTCAAACAACACTTACTACCGTTCTTCAAATGTTGGTACGATCTCCACACGGACACTGGCTTCTCGTTCACCAGGCGGGTTTATATTAGGTACCGGATCGCAACTAAGTACAAAGTTAGTGGTGGCAACTATCGGTGCTGAAGAAATAGTGTCCTCTAGATACGGAATACCAGCACCAGTTACTGGTAGGGACGGCGTTGGCCGGTAGTTAATTTCAGGATAACTGCTGTCACCGCCGGTTATCGTACAGTCCATGTCATACGGTGCCTCTATGCGATAGTTGAGGGTAGTCGTGCGTCCGGGAAGAATAAGGCTGGGAGTAGCAGTGAGGGCAAGGACCGCTGGCGGGTCACCAGCCTCCGGTGGAGTACCCACGGCACAGGTAAACGTTATATTGCTATTCGCGTGTGATGGAGGGTTACTTGACCCGGCAGCGTTTCTAGAGTGTACCCACCACGTATAATTCTTATTATTATCAAGCGGCAAGCCACTGAAAGAGAAACTCGCTGTGTCATTGGTTTGAGAGTAGCCCGTAGTGAAACTTTGTCCAACCGAATTCCAACACCACCGCTCCTGCGTACTGTACTTACCATTAGGGCAAGCTTCTGCTGGGTTGGTTTCCGTTGAAGGATTGATCCAGCGCGCCCGTACATCGTAACTGGTAGCACGTGCTTCGCGTTCCCAACTAAGCGTGACCAGACCAACTGACGGATCGCTCGGATCAGGTCTACAGATAGCGGAGTTTAACCGCGGTGACGGAGGAGGTGTTCCGGCAAGCGAATCGGGGCAGGTGAACTGCGTTCTTGCAGGATCACTCCACGTTCCATTAGTAGTATTTTTAGTGTGTATCCAGACGTAGTAGGTTTCGCCAGGATCGGTAGTAAATGACTTCGAGGTGCCAACCACATTATCATCCCACGGATCATCTGTTGTGTTGGGTACACCAACGAGGTCATTCCTACCCTGAGCCACGGCACTAGCGCGTGTGTAGAAAGTAGTGTAGCCCGCGGGTGCTGTCCAGGTGATAGTTCCTTCGGTACCATCGGCACTACACGAACCACTTAGGTTGGTGGGGGCGGGAAGGCAGGAGAAGTATCCAGTTGATCCAGCTGGACTAGTAGTCTCGGGAATCGCATCCCTACTTGCATGTACCCAAAAAGCGTGCTGATACCCCCCGGGGCGAAGATTGAAGGTAAGCTGTCGCGGTGGCGTACCCCAACTTGCAGGAAGATTGTTGTATGCACAGGAATTAGAACTGGCATCAAAGAACCACCCAACACCGCCACTGATAGCATTGCACTGCGCTTCTGTAATACCCAAAAGGCGGGGATGGTATTCGGTCGCACCAGCTACCTCATTCCAATTCACCGTTACCTGCGTACCATCACCAGAGCAACTGTAGGTGGGTGTGGGAGCAGGAAGGGCTGTTGCTGTTGGGCACTGGAACCAACCAGTATCAGCAAATTTGTTCCAATTGACTGGCGGACCAGAGTGGACATACACTCGATTAAAACCACTACCAACGTAGGTAAACATTGAGGTTGCATTCCAAGCATCTTTGTAACAAATGTTGGTGCCTGCACCATCGGTCCACCAATTCCACCCCATGGCACTACACTGCGCTACAGTGATGCCTTGTATGCGCGGATAGTAGGCTTCAGCTGCGTAGGAAGCGGTCCACGTGGTAGTGGCAGTAAGACCATCAGGTGAACATTCGTAGCTGATTGACGACGGAGCGTCGGGAGTGCACGTACCATAGCCCTCACTGACGAAGCGATGAATTCTTCCCCCGGCACTGTCGTAGTAGCGCCACCACTGCCAGTTCTGACCGTTAGGATCACCAGGAAGCGCACCTGAACAATACGTCACCCAGCCACTTGGACAGGCGTCGAGATCGCCAGGCCAGTGCAGTACACCAGAATCACACGACGCGGGGATAACAGAACCACCGTCACTTCCAAGCGGTGAATGTGCTGCAAACGAAAGCTCGGCGTCGTAAGCAGTTGCCGCATTATCTGGCACCGATTGGATGGCAAAAACGTCTGTCCACCACGCAACAGCAATTATTGCCATGACGACAGCTACTACGAGTAGACGCCAGTATGAGAGCCTCAAGAGAGTGCGCGGGAACATGAAAGTGTAGTCCACTTTATGGTAATAATACTCCTCTCAAAATGACAAAACGGGAGTTATTCACGACTTTGTGCTTTGGCTACTAGGGACAGATTGTGGTCAACCGATGCTAGAGAGGCCTCAAATCCCATTTCGTAGATGGCAGGATCATTACCTGGGTAGGCCCTTCCCCACCCTTCAGGACCAATGAGTTCAAATTCTTCACGGGCAGTACGTAAATAGGGCTCTGCTTCATCGTATCGTCCAGTACTCACCAAAATTCCTCCTAAGGCATTGGAAAGCCAGGCGTTGTCGGGTGCGACCGCTAGACCTTTGCGGGCGTACTCTTCAGCTTTGGCGAATTGTCCGGAACGGAAATATACCCACACGATGTCGTTGTGCGCGGCCCAGCTCTCGGGGACCCGCTCGAGGTAGGCGGCAAAGTCCTCTTCGGCCTTGGCAAAATTATTAAGATAACCGTAGGTGAGGCCGCGCATGTAGTAGCTGCGGTTAAAGGTCGGATCGGCCTCGAGTTGTGCATTAAAGTGCACCAGAGCTAAACGCAGGTCACCTTTGATAAACGCCACCCGTCCTAACTGATAATGAATGGGTGCGTTGTGGACATTTTCAAAACGCAGGGCAGTTTTGAAATTCCACTCCGCTTTTTCGATGTCATAGGTCTCTGGTTGTTTCCCAAAGTAATAATTCCCGCGGGAGAAAAATATGCTCGCAAGACCCAGCTTGTCTTCCCTGTACAACAACGAGAGCTGCGCTGTGTTTTCGAAATGGAAAAAACTTCCAGAGGCGGCTAGAAACAGCATAAGAAGTGTGCCGCCTAGTAGTAAAGAATAACCGCCTCTAATGGGTGTACTCATCTAAGAAAGCAACTACCATCTCCAATCAGAAATGAATAAGGCATCGGGGTCGTAGGCCATTAAGTCAATAATTTCTTGCTTTTCTCCGGTTTCAACGTCATATACCCATAATGAAGAACTCACTGCCTTATTATCTGCGTCACGGATAATACGCTGTACAGTAACGTATTTGTTATCTGGCGAAAAGACCGGCCAGTAATAACGATATCCTGGGTTAGTGGCCTCAAGACGAATAGCGGCGCGTGCGGAGAATGGACTCCATGAATCAACCCGATAGAGAACGAGTGAAGCTGCATTATGTTCAATAAAATCTACAAATGTCCAAGCAAAGAGTGACTTGTCTGGCGAAAGACCAATTTTAGAAAAAAGATTGGTACTACTGCCTGTCGGATGCGGGAGGACAAGCTGCTCCTCAAGAGTGTCAACCGACTTTTGATATATGCCGTCAGCCTTCTGAAAAATGATACTGCTACCATCGGGCGACCAAAAAGGCGATGTCCCAATGAAGTATGGCGAAATTGTATTTTTATACTGAGACTTGTCGTTAAGCTCAAGCCAGCTTATTCTCCAGTTATTTAGATCACGGAACTTCTCATCCATGTCAGATTGAGTTAACCACCAGGAAAAAGCAATCTTTGTTCCATCAGGCGACCATGTCGGTGACCTAGGGGTGTTCAGAGTGTAGATAACATCGAATACTGTTGTTGCTTTTTTCTTTGAAAAGTCACGGACCTTAAGGTTCCAAGGGATTTCATTGTCTTCTCCAGAGGTTCCAAAATCATAGACTTCCTTATACTCCGAAAGCTCAAAGTAGGCGAAGCGAGAGCCCTCAGCATTAAAAACGCCTGTATGGCGAATTTTTTCAGGCTCAGTTGACAGCACCGGATCAATTGATTTCTTCTCGAAGTCGTAAGCGAATAAATCCACCCGATTGGTCCCCAGGGTACGAAGAGACAGGTAGATTTTTCCTTTTGGTACTGACTCTGTCACGGCAGGCACCGTAGTGTAATCGTTTCCAGGCTCTACGGCAGGCTCAGTACTTGAGTTAAAAAGGAAGACTGTAAAAATTATGCCTATCAGAAAAATACCTGCTACGACGACGCCTAGAATGAATTTTTTATTCATAGATTACTAGCTCAGATTACTAGCTCAAAAATTAGCGTCGTCCCATGGCAACCATTTCTTGCAGCCAGTTAGCCGACTCTTCACTTAATCTTGATTCCCAGTCTCCAGCAATTACTTTACTTTCCTCAGAAAGGCTAGTGTAAAAGCCGCGGACACTAATCACGTAGGACTCCTTTTCGCCTTCTTTGGCAATAAAATTGCCTGGTTCTGTAAACTCGAGCTCAATTGTGTCGGCAGGAATAACATGAACGTATGAAGCATTTTTTTCCGAGCTGAGTACGTCGGTAGAGTCACCACCAGCACGATTGCAGTGGGCCGAACTGAGCGAGAGATCAGCTGATTTATACAACATCAACGACGAAGGTGCGGCCAGTGAGATATAAGAGAGATTGTGTGTATTGGTTGCGATTAGTCTCAATTTAAGAAGACCCTGTCCGTCCACCGCTTCCCATGGTACGGACACAGCCTCGAGTGTGCTGTGACAGTATCGTGGCTGAATAAAAGTTATTGGCACAAAATGTGAACCGTCCCAATATTCCACATTGAAACACTTCGGTGTTCGAGAAGGAACGTCAGCACTAGTTGCGGGGATGCCAAAGGCTCGCATAAAGTCCATTTCACTACCATCATTTGCTGTCTGACGGCTTGTGGACAGCAGCGAGCTAACAACCCAGACCGGGAAAAGCATGAATATCATGATTGCAACGCGAGCAGCACTAGACCAAAATGGACTAAGTAGAGCTGTTCGCTTCAAGATCTTCCGTGCTGTACGCGGTGTCGCATCCGAAGAAAGCAGCCAGTCTCGATAGTTTGCCCCGACAAACAAAAGGAGTTTATCGGCCTCAAGCGATTCAACTTTAGCGGTGACTTCTAGGACATCACCGTCTTCGAAGCGTATGCCAGGCTGATTCTTTTGGCAAAGAGAATTGAATTGTTGTTCAGAAGATAATCTTTCAATACTAATTTCAGGAGAAGTTGATCGCCGATTGCCCAAAAACTGCGGAGTGAGGCTGACCCCGGAAACTCCCACCCGGTTAATAATGTCGTCACGTTTTACCGCGTACATACCGCTAAAAGACGCATCAACAACCAACTCAGCAGTAGCAGGATAAATGATTTTTGATAACTTAACCGTATCAATGTACGAATCCTCGGGTTCTAGCTCAATAAGCTGTAGTTTGATTTTTCCATCTATCAAATCAGGATTTGTCGAGATTTTGTAAATTTCAGGGACGAGACTTCCTTCTTCATAAACACGCCTTCCTAATTCAAAGTTGGAAAAAAAAGTTGTCTTCTTGCCATACATCAGATCATTGTCAATTTCATAGGAACCATTTTTATAAACACACAAGAAAGGTGTTGATGTGTTGAAGTTTTCCCCTCCATTTTGGGCATTTCCACAGCACGAGCAATCTTGTCCTGACGGCGTACCATCGGCAGCCTGCGACAATACTACAAAAAACTGAAATATTGTCTCCAAGAAGTCAGGCTCAAAAACAAACCACACCAGCACCATCATCCCAACAAGCCAGAGAGGGCGATTCTCAGAAAGTTTGACCAGGCTAGTTTTCCACGAAAAACTCATAGGATTTATTATAGCAGATCAAGAAGCAGGCAATCTGTCTATGCACACCATACGGTCACTACTTTACTTGCACCTTTCTCATAAAGCAAAGGTAAAATTCAAAAAAATAATGATTTAATTTATAAGAAGGGGTGTGGAACAGTGTTTAATCCGCCTCTCATTTTGTTCAATCTAATTATGCCGAGCGGGACGCGTTTCTCATCAAAATACATTGGTATGAGCTGTGGTAAAAAGGCTCTTGTAACATGCAGACCATAACGTCTTGCTGTGATGGATGTGATATTTGCTACATAACATTGATATCCTAGTGATCGCAAACGCGTCCGCACCCATTCCTCCTTACCATTTAAAGACATGCTGCAATGTAGACTATAGTTATGTTTATATTGCTGCCATCCAATGACCTGTCCTTTCTTTAAGAAACTTACATGGGGGATCATTTCTGGATGTTGCCATAATTCGCGACGGCTGTTTATATTTGTAATTAACTGGGGATTATTAATAATGTCTTGGTAGGAAAAGCTTTTCGAAACTTCACTATTAGCTACGCGGAGCGAGCGAGTGCAATCTAAAATTACCTTCCTTAGGGTTTCTCTTACATCAAAGCCAGCAGCCAATTGTATGGTAACGGCTCTTTTTCCAGAAGGACCAAACATGAGCGCTCCCATGACGGGTATCTGTATATCATTGGGGAAATCGAGAATTGTGATTTCGTAGTCATGTTTTTTAACAATTTCTAGCAGACCCAGGATCTCAACGTCATCAATAGAACCTATATCTAGGCATGTGGGTGGAGTCTCGTTAAGCCAATGTAGTAAAAAGGCGTCCC
Source organism: Minisyncoccota bacterium (assembly GCA_022841645.1). GTDB lineage: Bacteria > Patescibacteriota > Minisyncoccia > Phycocordibacterales > UBA918 > OLB19. Next base: position 41,693 of record JALHRC010000003.1, on the reverse strand, counting down.
TTTCAATTGCCTCCAAAATTGCTTTATGCCTCGCCAGTTTAAGGTTTGTTGATGCTGCAACGCCATTAGAAGTAACCTCTAAAAGCTGCTGTTCGTCGGGACGAACCTGGTTATAGTTACAATAGACGAGTTGAGCGGGGAGTAACACGGGGAGTCCAGAAACAAACTCATTTGACCACATCCAGAGCATCTTTTGATCAGTATTCCTAAGAGACCAGTTCCAAAAATCCGGTGTTGACAGTTGTGTCTCTGAGTAAGGTTTGAACTCATGCAGCGGAAGAGCTTTTTTAAAAACTTCTCTATAGCTAGCTTCAAATTTACGTTCTGACGACCAAGCGTACAAGGCGTGGCGCTCGACGGTTTCGGCAAGTGCTATGCACATGGCGTCGTGCAGATTCATACTTACACCAGAGGCTAAACCACCAGGCCAAGGAAAAATTAGGCCGTTCGGAGCCTGGTATGGAGCAATTTGTATAAGCGCTTGTACCACCGATGACCCACCCGATAATTTTGTAGCAAAAACGTACCACATTTTAATCACTTTCTGTGTGACTAATTCACCCAGAACACGCCGAACTCTTGAATCAATATTTGAAAAATTGCCCAAACTACTTTCAGTAAAGAATCTACGCCTGCCAAGCAGCTCTACAAACCAAACGCAGGATAAACAAAAAAGAACCAGGGCTTTAATGCTCCTTGGCAGTGGCTTAAACGGAGTAAATGGGTGAGATATGCAGTCTTTAATAACCTCAGACATTAAACGTCTTTCTGCAGAACCATGAGTGGTAAAATCTGATATCCCTGAGTCTAATTCCATATATTGAGTTGCTTTTAAACGGAGGACAACGAACTATCGTGATTATTTGAATTTGAGCCTTCACGACTCTGTACTGTTTTGTAGTACTTTTTTAAAACAAACCACTCTATTAAATAAACCCTGCCAAAGGTGCTAATGTTGAATAAAAAATTTAACAAAGCCATTAAAATGCCGTAGTTCTCTATTGAGTTTTTTATTCTCAATGATTCTTTCGGTAAGGGCTTTATTTTTTGAAAAAGGATTGGGTACGAAATTGCCTGTTTTCTGACAAGATCTATAAAATCCCTGAAAGTGGTCGATCTTATCGATTTTACCGTAATTGGTAACAAAGCAACCAGTCGACCGCTGTTCTGTAGTCTAAAACCAAATTCCATATCTTGATGCCTTAATAGATCTTCATCAAAGCCGCCCAGGGATTCAAGGGCGTTTTTTTTAATAGACAAATTCCCTGTGTCAAAAGCATGAACTCGCTGAAAGGTATTGTTAGTAATTAGAGTTGAATAAGGGTACCTTTTTGCAAACTGATTACAAAAAAGTGAATTTCTGTGCTTGTCAAAAATGGTCGCGTTTTCTGCTTCAACAATTTGACCTCCACCGGCGGCTGATATTTCTGGAAATAAGCTATGTGCATATACATGGTCACTAATCCAGTGCCGGTCAGGAACCACATCACTATCAATAAAAATTAATAGGTCGCCCTTACTTATTTTTGCTCCAGCATTACGAGCAGCTGCTGCACCGTGGTTTTTTTGATAGATGTACCTAATAGTATGAGTTGGGTTGCGTTTAACAAGATCCGAAACAACCTCTTCAGTATCATCGGTTGACCCGTCATCAACAATAATAATTTCATAACGTTCAGCGCTGATACTCTGATTTAAAATATATGGAAGTTGAAGTTTTAATAAACTCGAACGATCATAAGTGGGCACTATAACTGAGCAAAAAGTATTACCTGTGCTTGGTGGCCTATTAGAGTATCGATGTGCCGCATAAAAGGGATGCCACTCGTGTTTCCTGATAATTAAACCTTCTTTTTTCCAAGCCATGCTTGAAACCCTTATACCAAATGTGAGCGGTTGGGGCGGCTTGAAATTCGCTACAACGTTGACTGTCTTGCCCAACCAGTGACTTAAGTACGTAAGAAGAAAAACCAAATGCAACCTTCTTGAACCATACTCAAACGACTTAAACAATGCTACTGACACAAAAGCAAAAAGACTCTTTCGTCCTCTTCCAAAAAAATACTTCTGAACGCAATAGTCATGACCTCTTCCTCGCAAAACACCAGCTTTGATGTAGCTCCTGAGATCCCACACCCTGTCATGAATAACACAAAATGGGATATGGACACGACTAAGTCCTTTTTGATTTATACTCAAGGAGAATTCAAAATCTTCATTACCGGTAAAAACAATACTTTCATCAAAATATACCTGGGCTTTCTCTAAAATACTCTTTTTGACTGAGAGATTTGCTGTATTAGCAAGAGGGACCAAGGGACTGTCTCCGTATATTTCTGACGTAAAAAAATCTGGAAGCAAAAGATTTAAAGAAACCTCTTCGTATTCGTCATATATATTCTTACCTGCCTTTGGAGTGTACCACCCATGGACCGCAGCGGCGTCGACATGACATTCATGTGTTCGTATATGATTACTAGCCCACTCAGTTGGCAAGATGCAGTCATCATCTGTAAAGAAGACAGTTTCAAACACGGCACTTCGCAACCCAGTATTCCGTGCCGCAGCAGGACCGCGATTTTTACTGTGTTTTAGGTACCTAAGGTTGATATTTTTTTGCTGAAATAGATTATCCAAATCTAGACACACTTGATGTGTGGCCTGCCCAGGGGAATCATCATCAACAACTAGAACCTCCCCCGGTAAGATAGATTGTTCAAGCAAAGTGCATAGACACTGATTGAGTTTCGCCGGACGACAGTAAGTAGGTACAACGACTGAGTAGGACATGGCTAGTATTGTAGACTAATTATACCTAAGGAAAAGCGCCGGTCATGTTACCGGCGCATAAACGCAACTTATTTATTGTACACCAATTTTAGTAGGCCCTCTCCGCAGAAAGTTTTCTGCGGAGAGGGCCTGTGGACTCAGATTCTGCTGTAGCGGGACGTCCAACGATTGGTATTCCCGGTGTTGAGGTACAGTGCCTCGGCATTGCAGGCAATCGCGGCGCCCTCGGAGACGGTATCGCACCTCCAGGTGATCCGGGTCATGGTCTGGGCACTGAACTCCGTATAGGTATTGAACTGGCCGGAGACCCTGGTAGCACGATTGCGCACAGCACCTTGGGCATCATAGATGGTCATGACACCGTCCTGGAAGTCGACACGAGCATCGGCGATCTGCGGATTCCGCTCCAGGAACTGCGCAGAGCGACTCCACCGGCCGGAGATGGCCGAGGCCGTCAGCGGCATGGCGACCTGGGTGGGCGCCGGCGGCGTGGCCGTGGACGGCATGACCGCGAAGGCCGGCTGGGCGCCGGACTGCGCCGAAGCGACGGGCTGCGGGCGGTTGTCGGGCCCACAGGCGACGACGAAGCCGAGCGCGGCGATGACGAGCAGGCGGCGGGTGGTGAAAAAGGACATGGCTGCGATCCTCCTTGGGTTTTGCAGCTGTTGCGTTGTAGTCCATCTTCAATAATGCACCTTTTGCTTGTTTTGTCAATAGCTTGTACTCGTCCAGCACCTTTGAGACTCCACCTCTGATAACGTCGACACAATGTACCCTAGCGGTGATACTTGGCCAAGCGTCTGGTGGGGTCGCCTCGTGTTGTACCAGAGGAGCCACTCCATCAGCTCTCGATTAAAGGCCGAGAGGTCATGAGCCAGGGTGGTCTTGCGGTACCGAGCAAAGGCTTCCCAGAGGGTGCGGTTAAAGCGTTCGATCTCGGCATTCTGTTTAGGAGAGCGCGGGTACGTATGGAAGTGAGTTATCCCATATGCACCCAAGGTGGCTTCGAAGTGACAGGCGAACTCCGAACCGTTGTCAGTCTGCACGTGGGTGATGGAGACGGGTGCCACCGCTTTAAAGAGACGCATGAAGTCGGCGGCGGCCGCTGACGAGTGGCTCGGATAGGCATAGGCAAACGCGAACTTGGTCTCAGTATCGATACCGGTGACGATGTATCGTTTTAGACCATCGATAAACCGCACCACCGTATCGGCTTTCGCCAGGGCACCTTCGTGGTGCGTGCTGCGCTGCTTGGGCTTGTATGACTGGTGCTTCTCGTGGTGTCTGCCGGTCTTCCCATGAAAGGACAGCGGTCGTGGATCAGGGAGTACCCCCTGTCGCTGCAGATCCTTAAGCATCCGCCCCACGGTCGAGGCACTATACGTGCCGAGGCCGTCGTCTTTGATTAACTGAGCCAGCTTGTCTTTGCCGAGGCGAGGATCCATGAGGCGTTCGCTCAAGATGAGGTTCCGGACCGCGTCAGGAATGGTGCGCTGTCGCCTTCGCCTCGGAGCCGTGCTCTTGGCATTCAGTCCTTCTAGTTTCCCTTGTCTCTTTTGGAGCGCTTGTTGCCAGCGGAAGAGTGTGGCCCGCGAGACACCGAAGGCTTCTCTCGTGGCGTCAAGACCATGTCGTTCCCAGAAGGCGAGGATCCGGCACCGTTCCTTGGCTTTGTCGCTAATCATATAGCGGAACCGTACCAGACGCTCCCACGCCACCACAAACCCCTTCACTCCTCTCAACGTGCTCCGTATTCTCATGGTTTCCTTATTGCTAAGGAGTCTCAAATGTTTGTGAACTTGTGCATTAGCTCTCATGCACAGTTTGTAAATAAGACTTATTTGAAGCCATGAAAGTTGCCTACTCGTGGCTACAAACCACCTCCCCGCTAGAGTACCCGGTGCAATTTTGGAACAATTCACTAATTCTCATTTAGCCCGGAACGGTTACGCCGCCACCAAAAAACAGCGGTTTACCTTCAAAAAAGCCCCCCGAGCAAAACCTGCATTTCACATTTTTGTGGCGCGTGGTACCATCTTTCGACTCACGCGCGGTTAGCTCAGCTGGTAGAGCACCACATTGACATTGTGGGGGTCGTAGGTTCAAGTCCTGCACCGCGCACTTGAGCATACCAAAAAACAATACCCCCTAGTGGGTATTGTTTTTTGGTATAGCACGCAAACAGTTTTGCGTGCGGGCTCGAGTGCGAGGCGGAGCCATGTTTTCTGCTCCGTCCCTACAGCAGAAAACAGGCGAGCCAGGGGAGCAAGTTCTTATAAGCGTAGCGAATTAGAAACTTGACCCCACTTGAGGAGCATAGCGACGACGGTGCGTGGTGAACAACGCCCCTGCGGGCGTTGTGTCAGGACTTGAAGCCCCGGCGCATGTAGGTTGCGACCACTAAGGAGCAACCTACGCGAGGGGCCGACCAAGAACACGAGCATTTTTATGAGTCGCAGACGAAATAAAAATCCGTGATTCTGGGTCAAGTCCTGCACCGGACTTCTCTACCTGGTTTTGGTGCGGGCCCGCGTACGAGGGCACCTTTGCTCTCATGGACATTTGCCAGAGTTGGCAAGCTCCAGTACTCATTGTTGTTCGTGAAAATTATACCCCACACAACGAAAAGCCCGCACACTCTTTTGAGGGAGGCGCGGGCGATTTCTTAATCATTCTTACATAAAAGTAACTATAAATCAAGCCTTTTCCACAGGGTCGCACGACAGTGACGTTGCTCCCAGTACCTATGAAAGTAGTCTAGTCAAAAAGTTACCCACACACTTACCCTTGCGCTCGGGTAGGGCGGCGTTACGCTAGAAGTACCTCCATGAGCACCTGGCGCTTCGTCGCGGTTCTCATCTTCCTCATTTTTGTAGGACCAGTTTCGTACGTCCACGCAGAGGGGTGTGGCACTATCACAGGTCCACAATTCCACCTTAGCGCAGATGCTATTTTCACCTATCCAATTACCGACTGCCAAAATCCGTTTGGCGTGACCGATGAAGGGGTGCCCGGCGTTTTGCGCATTGAGGGAACGGTGGTTGAAGAGGGCGCCACGGTACTCATTCCTCCGTTGGGGACGACAGCATTTCAGTTCGATAGTGACACCACCTACTCATTTGCTGAGCCCCATGTGTACCGACATGATGGTAACAGCTACACCTATGTTTCGCTGAATCCACCATCCTACACCGAAGCCGAATACCGCGCTGCTGCAGACGACTTTTTTCCGCCAGAAATTGATGTTACTCCGTACATTGAAGCCTTTCTTAACAATGACAGTGAGCCGTTTCCTGACGACGAAGAAAGTTCCAACCGCTATGGCGATTTACTCGATTACCTCTACAGCCTCACCCACCCTCAACCGCCACTACTTGCTGGCACCTACACAATGGTTGTTGTTGAATCGATGATTTACAACGTCGAGCATAGACGGCCTTGGTGGGAGTGGCTTGTCGCTACTGCTCACGCTCATGGGCACCTACCAAACAGGGTAACTACGCTTACTTTCACTTTGGCGCCCGAAGAGCCCTCGCCGACCGGTGCGTCGAGTGTGCTGTTTTTGCCAGGCGTAATGGGGTCGCGGTTGTTTGAGGTAACCAACGCCTGCGCAGCCGATGGGGAAGAACACGAAGTTTGGGTAGATAGCAACGAATGTTTCCAGGCACGAATGTCGATGAGCAGTGCGGGAGAATCAATTAACCCTCTGTACACGTATGTCGGGCGGCGGGGACTCGTGGACGAAGCCTACACACTTAATTACTATAAATCCTTCGTCAATTCGCTTGATGACTGGCGAGGTGAAGGTATAATCGCTGATTACGCTATTGTGCCGTACGATTGGCGCCTCAAGTTATCGGACACATTGCTATCATGGCGCGCAGCCACCACTGACCAACTATTGTCGCGGCGAGACTTGCCGCTCCGCGAGCAACATCTCTATAAAACCTTGGCCGCTTTAGCATCCACATCGCTCTCAAGCAAGGTAACCCTGGTGGCACATTCAAACGGGGGATTGGTGGCAAAGCAGTTTTTGATTGAACTTGAAGAAGCGAATGATCCGCTGCTTGCCAAGATTGATAATCTGATTCTTGTTGCCGTACCACAGGTGGGGACGCCGGAAGCTCTAATATCTCTTCTTCACGGCACTGATCTTGGTCTCGGTTTTGTACTCGATGAAGAAATGTCACGCCGGCTCCTCACTAACATGCCAATGGGGTATCATTTACTTCCTAATCAGGAATATTTTGATGGTCAGGGTGGCAGCGTTTCCACTCCGGTTATAGACTTTGAGGCAGGAGCATCTACCACTGCCTGGCGTGACGACTACGGTGACATTACTGACCGATCTACTCTCCATCGTTTTCTTGGTAGCAGCAGTGGTCGTTCTCGGGCACTAGACCAAGACCTGGTTACACCGCAGCTATTAAACGATGAGCTTTTGGCCTATGCACGGGAAATTGAAGAAAAACAAGCTGCTTGGCAGCCACCGCAGACATTAGAAGTCTACCAAATTGCTGGGGTAGGACTATCGACACCGGCTAAAATTACGTACACTACAGTACGAGTTTGCGCGAAGTTTATTTCTGGCACTTGTATTCAGTACCTATGGGAGGTCCGGCCTCAAATACGAACAGTGATCGATGGCGACGAGACAGTAGTTACTCCGAGTGCACTTGCATTAACTGGTAATAATGTCGAGAGATGGTGGTTGAATCTCTTTGAGTATAACGACGACAATGCACCAAACAGAAAGCATTCAAATATTCTTGAAGTGGTCGACCTTATAAGTTTCGTAGAAAATACTATTAATAGTGCTAGTTTTGATGAAACATACAATTACCTCACCAAAACACAACCTGATTTTACAGGATTTTCACGCCTTACTTTCCAGCTCCACTCCCCACTAGATTTGTCGATTGTAACTAGTGAAGGTGAGGTGAGTAGTTCTACTGTCGACATCCCAAATGCTACTTATCGTCGTTTTGGTGAATTGCAGTACATATCATTACCGGCCGACATACCTGATATCATCCTTGAGCTCCGTGGTTACGCCCAAGGTTCATTTACGCTTGATATTGAACTACACGAAGGTAATGAACTTAAAAAGCGGCAAACTTTTTCGGGGGTTCCCTCGGCCACCAACACCGTGGTAATAGCCGCGATCTCCCCCGGTCTGTCGCCAGTGGTACTTTCGGTAGATTATGATGGAAATGGCGTCACTGATCGCCACTACAACACTAACGGGGTGGTAGTGACCTATCCTGTCGCGCTGGCGTTCGTAAATACCCTTACCTTGCCGACACTAGAAAAGAATAGACTTGTTAGTACGCTGAGATTAGGTGAATACAATCGACAACGACGGTCCCTCCAGCCTACTTTTGCTCGCCTTCAGGAGCGTAATGTGCTTACTGCCTTCCGTCTCCTCGTCATATCCTACAGAGACAGTGGACTATTGGCCCCAGACTTGTCGCAGGAAGCAATCCGTATGGTTGATGTATTATTAAGCGAAATATAATTTTAAATATGTTGTTACAAAAAACCGTAATCGGACTATCTCTTTTAGGAACTTTGATTGCTTTGGTGTCACGTAATTCAGTTAGTTTCGGTTTGTGTGATGCTCCACAAATTGATTGCCGAACAACCTATGACACAATTGAACACATATTTTATTTTTTTCCATTAGTTTTGATGCTCTGCCTCATTACATTGCGATCTCACACATCTTTTCAGTACTGGTGGCGATTTGCAAAATACGCGTTACCCATTTCATTTCTACTGGTGGCAGCAGTCAACTTTGGTGTACTCCGTGACGACAGCGCCTCATACATTGGAGACATTGATGCGTTGTTTGAGTTTGTAGCACTCGGTCTCGTGTATGGAGTTTTCACCCTCGGCTCACTTATCCAAATATTCCGTGGCTACTGGGCGGGGAAATGAGGTTCCTAGGTCCGGGCCTCTGGCACCCTGTTGCCATAGCTTCACCAAGGCAGTACGCTTTGGAACATGAACACCATCGTCATCATTTACCACGACCAGTGCCAAGACGGCTTTGGTGCTGCCTATGCAGCCTGGAAGAAGTTTGGTGAAGAAGCTACTTACATTCCCCTCACCACCCAAGCCTCAGTGCCTAAAGGACTAATTGATAAGGAAATCTATATCGTCGACTACAGCTTTGACCTCCCTACGCTCACCACACTACGCGCACAAAATCGCTCGGTCGTTGTGATTGACCATCACCAGAGTGGAGAAGCGGCGGTGACAGCATTTCCTGAAAATGTCTTCGATCTTGATCACTCTGGAGCAGTACTAGCCTGGCAATATTTTCACCCCGCAATCCCTGTACCAAAGCTGCTGTTATATATTGAAGATCAAGACTTGTGGCGATTTGTCTTGCCCGACCATCGCGAAGTGGGTGCCGCTCTGGCTCTTGAACCAATGACATTTGCTCACTTCGACGAGCTGGCAACTAACTTTGAAAACGCTAAATTCTTCAACGAATTTATTGCCAAAGGTGAGGTGGCAGCAACGGTATCAGATAAATTAGTTGAAGAACTACTCACCTATAGGGAGCGAGTGGTTTTTGCAGGCCATGAGACCTGGGCAGTGAACTGCGCGCGGCCGCACCGCTCAATAGTTGGTCACCGTCTGGCACAACTAAATGCTGCCAGTGGAGAAACACCGCTGGGTATCGTGTACTATCGTAATCGTGGCGCGGTGCATATTTCGCTACGGAGCGAAGGTGAAGTTGATGTGGCGGTGCTCGCCGAAACGTTCGGTGGTGGTGGTCACAAGCACGCGGCCAGCATCCGGGTTGAGAACTTTAACGAGCTACCATTTACTTTTGTGTAAAACATCTGACGAGCTCACCCCACAGTAGAGCAGAGCCGGGTAGCACGCGGGGGTACCAGGGCGTTCTGCTAGCAGTAGGTACACTATGACTCGATGTCATGTCCCCATTAAATTTTCATGAAAAAATCACTAAATTCGTTAAAATAGCACCTTTTTTGTTGTTTTTAACGGTTTGAGTTGCTAAAATCGTTAAGATATGCTATACTTAGTGGGTGAAAAAACTTTTGAAACTCGCTAAGCTGGTCGACACGCTACGCCTTCGGTACCACCGCGCAATAACTGGCAAAGAGGCCTTGGTCGTCCTATTGCGCGAGGCCGAAGTAGCAGACCATGTTTACAACTCAAACGCTATCGAAAATAGCACCTTGACGCTGGAAGAAACCGAAAAAATCTTGCTCGAGCTCGAATTAAGTCGCTACGTGTCGGAGCGGGAATTATTTGAGGCCAAGAATTTAGCGCGAGTAATGGAATATGTTGAAAAGCAGGCACCAGCTCGAGAGCTCGATACAACACTTCTTCTATCACTACATGAAATGCTGCTCGGAAACATCAGTAAAGATATTGCCGGTCGTTTCCGCCAACCTAACGAGTACGTGCGTGTCGGTACCCACATCGCACCCGACCCAAAGACGCTCCTACCTACCATGCACGATATTCTCGCTACCTACAGGGGCGACACGGCCTCACACATCATTGCTCGCATAGCGCGACTACACTTAGCGTTTGAGCACCTCCACCCTTTTGTCGACGGCAACGGCCGCATCGGACGTGTAATGAACAACTACCTTCTCATTCGTGACGGGTACGTACCCATCAATATAAAATTCATGGAGCGCACACAGTACTATGAGGCATTCAAAGAATATGATCGTGCGGGTATGACGCGAGTTATGGAAGACATTGTCGGTCGAGCACTGTGTAATAGCTACCATAGACACCTGGCATATCTTGAGGGTAAACAAATTGTGACGTTAGCTAGTTATGCAAAAAGCAAACGGCTCTCTCACCCCAATCTCATCAACAAGGCAAAACGGCAGACCATTGAAGCCTTTTTAGAAAAGGGTACGTGGAAAATTGGAATGTAGACTAGTACACCATGTTACTGCTTTCCATCGAAACAAGCTGCGACGAGACCGCGATCAGCATCGTGGAGGCCGTAGGCGACTTCCCGAGCGCTACCTACACGGTCTTAGGAAACGCGCTGTGGTCGCAAATGGACGATCACCGCGCCTATGGAGGTGTGGTACCGATGCTCGCCAAACGCGAGCATATTGCCACAATCGTACCGGTGTTTGAGAAGGCGCTCCGTGAGGCCGGGCTGTCGGGCACTAAGGTGCCCGACAGCCCGGCCGACGAAGCTGCCGTCAAAGAACTCCTCCTGCGTGAAGAGGGACTCGCGGACACCCTCCTCACCTTCCACCGCGAGCACGGAAAGCTCCCCATCGACGCCATTGCAGTCACGAGTGGCCCCGGCCTCGAACCGGCACTATGGGTAGGGGTAAATTTTGCCAAAGCGCTCGCTCAGCTGTGGAATGTGCCGGTGGTAGCGGTAAATCACATGGAAGGACATGTGCTAGCTTCCATCTTTGATGGACAGCGCCTCGCGGCCCTTTCCTTCCCCACCATTGCTCTCCTGGTTTCTGGTGGCCATACGGAGCTACTCCTTATGAAAGACTGGGGGCACTACGAACTCCTTGGTCGCACGCGCGACGACGCTGTGGGCGAAGCGTTTGATAAAGTCGCGCGTCTTCTCGGTCTCCCGTATCCAGGTGGACCACAGATCAGTCGCCGTGCCAAGGCAGCACGCGCAGCGAACCTTCCGCGCTTTGCCGAACTGCCGCGCCCCATGCTCACCTCACCCGATCTCGACTTTTCCTTTTCTGGTCTCAAAACCGCCGTCCGTTACACTATTGCCGACCGTGCGCTCACCGACGACGAGGTAAGCGCGCTCGCGCGTGATTTTGAAGACGCTGCTATTGAAGTATTGGTGGCGAAACTGGCAAAGGCGGTGGAGACGCACGCTGCTGAAAGTGTCATCGTGGGCGGCGGCGTAGCCGCCAATCAGCGCCTCCGCGAAAGCGTCGCGGCGCTCGCTACCCCACTTCACTTCCCCGACCTCGCCGTCTACCTGCCCGAGATCACTCTCTCGACCGACAACAGCGTGATGATTGCACTCGCTGGGCACGCCCACCTGGAAGAAAAAATGAGTCCTGAGGTTGCTCGCGACATGCGCGCCTTCGGCAACAAATCATCCCACGACCGATTGCCAGAGTAAGTGCGAAGAGCCTTCAAGACGGTGCTTTTTCGTGCTACGATGCGTTTCTAATCGTTATCTTTATGAGTGACACCCCCACACCCGCCGCACCCGCCATCCCCGAGGTTTTTCTAAAGCCCTACGACCCAGCAGGTCACGAAGATCGCCTCTACGCCATGTGGGAGCAAAGCGATTTTTTCAATCCTGATGTTTGTATAGAGAAAGGAATTGCTGCCGCGGACGCCCCCACCTTCTCGATTGTCCTGCCGCCTCCCAATGTCACTGGCACCCTTCACATGGGACACGCCGCCATGCTCGCCGTCGAGGACATACTTGTTCGCTACGCCCGCATGCAAGGTAAGCGCACATTGTGGATTCCCGGTACTGACTCGGCAGCTATTGCGACGCAATCGAAGGTCGAAAGCGAACTGTACAAGAAGGAGGGCAAAACCCGCCACGACCTGGGTCGCGAAGAGTTTCTTAAACTCGTCTACGAATTTGCTGAGGAAAGCAAAAACACCATCATCGGCCAAACTAAAAAAATGGGTTCGAGTCTCGACTGGTCACGCTATGCCTTCACCCTTGACGGCACTCGCTACCACGCCGTAATGACTGCCTTTAAACGAATGTTTGAGGCCGGGCTCATCTACCGCGGCGCCCGTATCGTCAATTGGGATCCCAAAATGCAGACTACCGTCTCCGATGACGAAATTGATCACGTCGAACAAACCGACCAGTTCTATTACCTTAAGTACGGGCCGTTTGTCATTGGTACCGCGCGGCCTGAGACTAAGTTTGGCGATAAGTACGTGGTAATGCATCCGGACGATGAGCGCTATAAGGACTACACCCAGGGCCAGCAGATAGAACTCGAGTGGATTAATGGTCCAATTACCGCCACAGTCATCAAGGACGATTCAATCGACCGTGAATTCGGCACCGGTGTCATGACTATCACCCCGTGGCATGACGCCACGGACTTTGAGATTGCTGAGCGGCACGGACTCGACAAAGAACAAATAATCGACGAAAAAGGTCTGTTGCTTCCGGTTGCTGGTGAATTTGCCGGCCAGCACATTAAGAAAGCGCGAGCTGCTATCATCGAGAAACTTCAGCAGAAAGGCCTAGTGGAAAAAATCGAAGAGAAGTACGTCCATAACGTGGCCACCAACAGCCGTGGCGGTGGCACCATCGAACCGCAGATCAAAGAGCAATGGTTCATTGATGTAAATAAGAAGTTTGTCCTCCCCCACTCAGAAATTCCTGGCGTTACCTCGGGAAGTGAAGTAACACTCAAAGAGCTCATGACCGCCGCCGTCGAGCACGGTGGTGTCGACATCTTCCCCGAGCGCTTTAAACGCGTGTACTACCACTGGATCGGGAATCTCCGCGACTGGTGTATTTCGCGGCAAATTTGGTATGGTCACCGCATTCCCGTCTGGTATAAGAATGGTGAGATTTACTGCGATGTAGTACCTCCTTCAGGCGACGGCTGGCAGCAGGACCTCGATACCCTCGACACCTGGTTCTCTTCGGGATTGTGGACTTTCTCGACCCTCGGTTGGCCAGAGGAAACTGCCGACCTCAAAAACTACCATCCCACCACCGTCCTCGAAACCGGTTACGACATATTGTTTTTCTGGGTAGCCCGCATGGTACTTATGTCCACCTTCCTCACTGGTCAGGTGCCCTTTAAAAACGTCTATCTTCATGGCCTGGTGCGTGACGAAAAGAATCGCAAAATGAGCAAGAGTCTTGGCAATATCATCGACCCTCTCGATATGATCGCCAAGTATGGTGCTGACGCCGTACGTCTTTCACTTATCATTGGCGCAGCACCAGGGAATGACGTGCCACTATCAGAACAAAAGACTAAGGGCTACAAGCACTTTGCCAATAAACTCTGGAACATCACCCGCTTCACCCTGACTGCACTCGATGGCTATACACCCAGCTCCACCGGTACAAAAAATGCCAGTGACGAGGAGATCCTTTCTACTCTCCACGCCGTAGTAGCTGAGGTGTCTGACGATCTGGAAAAATTCTCGCTCCACCTCGCCGCTGAAAAAACCTACCACTACATCTGGCATGAGCTGGCTGACAAAATCCTTGAAGAATCAAAACCTATAATTAATGGTACGGACGAAGGCGCCAAGACTGCCCGCCAAGCAGTACTGGCCGAATGTCTCATCACTTCACTCAAGCTTCTTCACCCTTTCATGCCGTTTGTGACCGAAGCAATTTGGCAGGAGTTGCCGACACATATGAAAGATGCGGAAATGTTGATGGTAGCGAAATGGCCACAATAATATACTGGCGGCTCGCCGCCACCACTTTTATCACTTTGCTGTTCAAAGGTAGTGATGAACAGAAATAGTGAGTGCGGAGCACGAACATATTTTGATTAGGCAAACACTTCGTTACTTTCGAGCATCAAAGCGACGAAAGTAACGGTAGTGTTTGAGGCGGCCGCATAAGCAAAACATAGTCGCCTACGGCTTCTTGTTTCTGCTTAATGGTAGCGAAGTGTCCACGGAAAGCTCCCCAAGAAACTTCCTGCAACTTCCTAAAAACCCTTCGGTTAACCGAAGGGTTTAGGGAGAGGCGGCTTTTTCGTCCCCACAGAGGCAAGCGTAGCGGCCCCAGGGGGCCGCTACGCTTGGTACAATACCCTCGTGGACGCTACCACGTTTGCAATTGCTTTTTTAGGCGGGCTTATTCCCGCATTGTTTTGGTTGTGGTTTTGGCTACGTGAAGACCGTGCTCGACCGGAACCATACCTGCTTATTGCCATTACCTTCATCGCCGGCATGTTGGTGGTGCCGCTCGCGCTCCCTTTACAAAAATTTGCCTGCGACCTCCTGCAGGCCGGTGCCTGCTACCCGGCTGGCGACAACCTCATGACGCTCTGGGTAATTATCGAGGAAGTACTCAAGTACACGGCGGCGCTCATTGTTATTCTCTGGCACCGCGAAGTCGACGAACCAATTGATATGGTGATCTACCTGATAGTGATCGCGCTCGGCTTTGCGGCACTCGAAAACGCTCTCTTTATGTTCCGCCCCCTCGGTGAAGGTGCCTTCGTGGAAACAGCGCTGTTTGGCAGTTTCCGCTTCTTGGGTGCCACCTTGCTGCACGTCCTCGCTTCCGGCACCGTAGGAATGGCGCTCGCGCTCGCTTTTTATCGCCCACCGCTGGTCCGCCTCGCCTACGCCACGGTTGGGTTGTTCATTGCTATCGTATTGCATGCGCTCTTTAACTTTTTTATAATTGATGCAAGTGGAGAGGCAACCCTCGGGGTCTTCCTGTTTGTCTGGCTCGGCATCATTGTTCTGTTTCTTCTCTTTGAAAAAGTAAAATTGATCGAATCAGCCCACACTAACTCGGTACCACGCTCATGAAAAAACCCTCATTCCTCGAACGACTCACGGGCAGTGCCCCAGATACCGACTATGATAAAATTCTCGATGAGAATCACCGCTTTGGTGATGAAGCCGACGAGCACGAAGAAGCCGACACGTGGGAAAACGACGCCGCCTCAGGCACCCGCGCCCCCCAGGAGGGTGAGCTCCCCATCGACATGTACCAGACCAGCGACGCCATTGTGATTCGGGCGCTCGTAGCTGGTGTTGCCCCTACCGATCTTGATATTGCGATCACCCGCGATATGGTCACCATCCGCGGCGTCCGCGAAGAATTCCAGGAAACTCATGACGACAACTACCAAAACCGCGAGCTCTTTTGGGGCAGCTTCTCACGTTCAGTGCTGCTTCCCGAAGAAATTGTGATTGACGAAGCTGAGGCCCAAGAGAAGCACGGTCTCCTGGAGATTCGCCTCCCCAAGCTCGACAAGCAGCGCAGCACGCAGTTGCGGGTGAAGAGCAACGTGGTGCAGAAGTAGCAATTCTTACGGCGTAAAAAAGTAAGAGCTACCTCTAGAGGTAGCTCTTACTTTTACAAACTACATCTACAATGTAATAAAAAGTTTGCGGACGTTCTAGTTGAAATAGTGTGTAAATCGAGTATACTTGCCACGAATTGCTTGGGTAGCTCAGTTGGTAGAGCATCTCCCTGAAGAGGAGGGGGTCGCCGGTTCGAGCCCGGCCCCAAGCACTTATATATCATTCTGTGCCTGATTCATTGAGGAATTGGCGCAAGCCCGTAAGCTCGGTGGCGCTCCGCTCAAAGACCCCGTACGCCCGATAAAGCGAGTCAATGTTTGGCTCAAGCAAAAGATAGTAGAGCGCGATCGGTGCACCGAGAATCATCGCAAACCACAGCACCCGAAATGCGAACGCCCAGCGCGCACTGCGGCGCATACCTAACAGTAGCTCGTTATTTTCTTTAAGCAGCCGCTGGTTTTCAAGGAGCAGCTCCTTAATTTCATCATGCGTGTCGATGGTTTCCATGGTGACACTTTATTATAACGTGTTTGTGCCCTCGGTAGGAATCGAACCTACATCTATCCCTTAGGACGGGACTGTTCTAATCCATTGAACTACGGGGGCAAGTCGCGTCAGTATGGCATATTTCTGGACAGCAAAAAAGTCGCCCATAAGGGCGACTTTTTTGCCTCACTCGTACCCTCCTCTCTTCGCTACACTCCTAAAAGCTCTTTGAGCTTATCTTCGTCGTAGCCGACAATCACTTCGTCTTCGATGCGAATCACCGGCACACCCATCTGACCTGTCATGTCGACCATCTCAGCGCGCTTCTCGGCGTCGCTCGCCACATCGTGCTCAGTGTAAGCAATGTTGTTCTCTTTAAAAAATTCTTTGGCGGTGTGGCAGTAATGGCAGACCGGGGTGCTGTAAATGGTGACGGTTTTTGACATACAAGGGTGTTTAATATGACCAGTATACGCGTAGTACGCTTGGCTGGCTAGTTTGTTTCAGCGGTAGTGGGTTTGTCGAGAATAATGACCACCTGTTCGCCCTCACGAGCAATATCAAACTGACGTCGCATCTCCGCTTCAATTCCTCGCTCACTCTTGAGGTACGCCACCTCGGCCTCGAGCGCCGCACGTCGCTCGGAGAGGCTCGCGAGTTCCCTCTCGGCCGCCGCTCGTCGCTGCGCCATCTCGCGCGCTACTTCATAGCGACCATAGGCACTTACACCCACCGCCACACAGGCGAAAAGGAGCGCAATATGCATGAGCCGCGAGGTGGCAAAACGGCGTAGTTGGCGCTTTTGGCTGAAACTCAACATGTGGTACTATCTTACCACGTATGAATTTTCTGTTTGATAAACGAGGAAAAGCGATTATTAAGTGGACCTGGATCACCGTGGCTACTATTATCATCGCCAGTATGGTGATAGGCCTCACTTTAGGCATGGCCTAGTGGCCGCTAGTAACGCTTCTTCCATCCGTCGCAGTAGATGGCAAGGTTTTAAATCAGACATTTAGTCTGATTCCGCTTACAGGTGCCAGTATACCTTTTGGATATACTACTTCGCTCCGCTCGTAGTCTATCTCAAAAGATCTCAAAAGTGACGTTAGTCACTTTTCGCCCTACGGTCGCCAGTACACCTTGTCGCTACTTTTTTCGCGCACTCAAAAGTAGCTGGCTAGGTCTTAAATCAGACATTTAGTCTGATTTAACCATTTTCATGAAGACTTCTTGCGGGATGTGCACATTGCCTCGGCCGCGCTCAAGAGCTTTTTTCTTGCCTTCCTTCTGTTTCTCAAGGAGTTTCATTTTACGCGTAATGTCGCCGCCGTAGAGGTAGCCGGTAACGTCTTTGCGAAGGGCCGACAGCGAACGGCTCGCAATAATCTTGCCTCGGACCTTGGCCTGCAACTTTAAGACAAACTGCTGGCGCGGCATCGTGTCGTAGAGCTTATCGATCATGGCGCGCCCATCAAACTCAGCGCGGCGCGCTCCCACCACTCGTGAGAAAGCCGGCACCAATTCCTCGGCTACCAAAATATCGAGCCGTACTACATCAGCCGGGCGCACTTCAGCAACTTCGTAGGAGAGTGAAGCGTAGCCACTGCTCACATTTTTGAGCTTATCAAAGAAATTGCGCATAAGCTCCCGGAGCGGCATCTCGATCGTAAGCAAATTACGGCCGTCACGAAAGACTTCAGTATCAAGCACACTGGCTTCGTGTTCGTAGAGCAGCGTAAGAACTCCTCCCATATACTCGGGCGGCATAAAAATCTGTCCCAAGATCCAGGGCTCTCGTACACTCACCTTTTCGCCATGCTCGGGAAAACGTGATGCCGCGTAGATAGACTCTACACTTCCATTGGGAAAGGTCACCTCGTAGGCAATCGAGGGAGCAGTGATAATAATCTCCATGTCAAATTCGCGGCGCAAGCGCTCGGTCACAATCTCGAGGTGGAGCATCCCGAGAAAGCCGCAACGAAATCCCCGCCCCAGCACTCCTGACGATTCTTCCTCATACGAGAGCGATGAATCAGAAAGCTTGAGTCGATCAAGCGCCTGACGGAGCATCGTAAAATCATCCTGGTTTTCCGGAAATACCGACGCCCATACGACTGGTCGCGCCTCGGTATAGCCAGGCAAAGCCGGCAGAGGGGAACGCTCGAGCGTAAGTGTGTCACCGACGCGGGTTACCCCCGGCTCTTTGATGCCGGTAACGATATAGCCAATTTCCCCAGCGGTCAGCATCTCGACCGCTTTTTGCTCGGGCGTTACAATTCCCACCTCAAGCGCGGTAAAGGTGCGCTCGCTCGCAATAAAGCGGAGCATATCGCCCTTCTTCACCTGACCATCAAAGACACGGAAAAATACAATCACCCCCCGGTGATTGCTATATTGAAAATCAAACACAAGACCACGGAAGCCTTGAGTGTGTTCGCTTGGCGCCGGCGGTGGGATGCGATCGCAGATGACTGAAAGAAGCTCTGGTACACCCTCCCCAGTTTTTCCTGACACACAAACAATATCCTCGGGAGCGCAGCCAAGCAAGGTAACCACATCACCACTTACATCTACTACCCGCGCGTGCGGCACATCAATTTTGGTCAGTACTGGGATGATCGTAAGGCCCTGGTCCTTGGCCATCTGGAGTGTCGTGAGGGTCTGTGCTTGAATACCCTGCGTTGCGTCAACGAGGAGTAGTACCCCCTCAACGGCCTTCAGTGCCCGCGACACTTCGTAGGAAAAGTCGATATGACCAGGAGTGTCAATAAGATTGAGTTCATATTCCACCCCTCCCCGCTCATAGCGCATGCGCACCGGCTGCATCTTGATGGTGATGCCCCGCTCGCGCTCAAGCTCCATCGAGTCGAGCATTTGGTCTTTCATCTTGCGGGCCTCGACGGTTTTGGTGAGCTCGAGCATACGATCAGCCAAGGTCGATTTGCCGTGATCGATGTGCGCAATGATACTGAAATTTCTAATGAGAGTGGCCATACGGTGTGTGGTGGCGATACTCTACCCTACCTCGTGAAAAAAGCGAGCCTAGGCGATGGTGTCGGTCTGGGGGGCGATCACATCGGCTTTAAAGAGGCGAGCTCTAAAGGAAGCGTACAATTCAGCCAGCTCGCGCGAACGGACGGCCGCATACGCAAGCACGACTGCGCAGAGCCCGACGAACCCGGCCGCGGTGCCTTGGAGCACTATACCGATGAGCGTTTCTTGATTAACACCATCAACAATAAACTGGAGGGTAAGGTAGGCGCTCCCCGCACCAGCAAGCGCCGCAAAAGTACTTTTTAAAAAGAGCTTACCTAGAATGCCAAACGGCAAGCCAAAATTTCGAGCAAAGATGAGAACGAGGAGTACGGCCTCAACCAGCACCCCGAACGTAAAGGCAAGCGGGATGACGAGTACTTCGGTACCAGAGACTTCAGTGAGTCGAAGCAGCTCTTCGAGCGCCACCAGAAGAAACGGCCACTCCGTGAAAGCGTAATCGAAAAAGAACGCCGAAACTACCGTCACGACAACACCGACAATGGCGATCAGGAGCGGTAGGGCCATGCGTCCGGCGGCATAAAAGGCGCGCACAAACAATAGGAGGAGCGACTGCCCCACTAAGGACACGACGAGGAGAGCGACCACCGCAGCTGTGAGTCGCGTGTCATCCCAGTCGAAGTTTCCACTGCCAAAGAGCGCCCGCACCATCTGGGCACGGAGCACGATAATAAGGCCAATAGCCGGGAGGGACCAAAAAATAATGTGACGCAGTGCCGACACCACGTGCTCGACAAAGTTGGCTCGATCATTTTTGGCCATACACTCAGCCAGCATCGGAAAGGCAGCCACTGAGTAACTCATACCAATAATTGCGAGCGGTACCGACTGTAAATTAAAAGCAAGCTGGAAAACTGCCACCGAGCCAACTGTCATCATGGTAGCAATCGCAATGAGCACAAAGAGGCTTAGCTGGTGTGCGGAAAGCGTAGCGGCTCGTGGGAGTGCCGCTAGTATAAGTTCACGTATGGCTCGCCAGTCGATGCTGCGGGCAAAATCAAAGCGGAGACTGCTTTTTCGCACCAGTGGATACTGCACCGCCAAGTGGCCGATCGCCCCCGCTACGACACCCACCACCACACCATTAAGCCCGTAGAGTGGGTACAGAAGTACCACACCAATAATGATCCCGAGGTTATAGAGAAGTGGCGACAATGCGTAGAGCACAAAGCGACGTTCAGCCTGCGTCACCACCCCAAAAAGAGTCGAGAGCCCAAGGAAGAATGGCTGGAGGAGCAGTATACGGGTGAGGGTAGTGAGAATCTCGGCGTCAGCGGTCAAACCAGGAAACAGGAATGGGATGA
Organism: Minisyncoccota bacterium; assembly: GCA_022841645.1. GTDB lineage: Bacteria > Patescibacteriota > Minisyncoccia > Phycocordibacterales > UBA918 > OLB19. Next base: position 21,048 of record JALHRC010000003.1, on the reverse strand, counting down.
GATAAGGCAAGGCGACCCACAACACCACTGCCACTACTGCGTAGACACTAAGAAAGAGGGTAAAACATTGGCTCAAAAGACGCGCCGCCGCACCCTCTCCGGAGGTAGCCCGAGCACGCTCGACAAACGGCAAAAGGACGTAGACTGAGAGCACTGAGGCAAACACCACAAACAACAAGTCAGGAATACGAAAGGCAGCGTAGTAGAGGTCAAGTTCGCGGCCAGCCCCAAAGGTATGCGACAGCGCGCGGTCACGTACAATCGCCAACAGCTGCGAGCCAAACGCAAAGAGGGCCAAGAGATACGCAGCCTGATGAAGGCCACGTATTTCGCTATACATCAGTGTGAAGGCTCGTCGCACCATGACCTAATCAGGAGTCTCATCGCTCGTAGCCTCAGAAGGTAGTGGGTCATCTGTCGAGTCAATCTCTTCATCAGGGGTACTCGAACGATTAACCGGAACGATCAGATCAGTGTCGGAAGGGGCGGGTGAGGTCGTCACACCTTCTCCGTCAACAGCGGGGGTCGATTCTGAAACGGGCGGCGTCACACCGAGGGTTGGAATAGTTGAGGTACCAGACTCAAGAGCGGCAATCAGTTCGTTTAGTTCAGCATTCTCCATGTTGGTGGACTGGACGGTGCGTAAAGCGGCCAGCGCCTCGGCGGTGCGACCCTCCTCAATATAGACCAGGGCGAGCAAATAGCGAGCATTCGCAAACTGGGGATCAAGCGCGAGAGCAGCTTCAAACGCACCACGAGCGGCAGCGGTGTCGCGGCGTGAAAGAAGTAGTGAACCGAGCTGAAAGTAGCGCACAGGGTTCTGTGGTTCGATCGACACCAGGGAACGAGCGCTTGAAAGTGCGGCTTCGGTATTACCTTCACTCACATCCAACTGGGTGAGTAAGTAGAGTGCGTCGACATAATTTGACTTACGCGTAAGCGCCATCTGTAGGAGTGTACGCGTGCGCGCGAGGTTACCCACGCGAGCGGCGATTTGAGCCTCAATCAAAGCATACTCAGGGTTCTGAGGATCGAGCTCACTTGCTTTCGCAAAAGCGGCCATGAGTGCTCCCTCGGTAGTGGTAGCGCCATTAAGAAAGAGTACGCCATGCACCGTACCTAAGAGGAGGTGGGTAGTGGGGTTTGTCGGATCACGCCGGACGGCCTCGCTCGCATAGGAGAGCGCCTCGGCCGCAGCCTGATTAAAGCGACTTACGTCAGCCTCGGTAGGATTTTCGGTGCGCAACAAATCACCAATGAGACCGAGGCGCAATTGCACCCGCTGTGCTATATAACTGTCGCTCGGAAAAAGTGCGTCAGCATCGGCGAGTGCGGCGTCGGCAGCCACGGGATCAGGATTGGTCGTGGCGGCGCGTAGTGCGTTTGCAAAGGTAACATGAGCAACGAATTGTGTACTTACCACAAACAGTACTGCCATCGCACCCGTTACCATCGCCATTACGATACCAATCAGTATGAAGGCCCGAGGTCGGCTATCGGTAAACGTATAAACGCGTGCTGATTGTGGCTGGAGCTGACCATATGCGACGAGGAGGAGACCACTCATAAACGCCGCTAAAAGCAAAAGGCTCACGCCTGGTACATAGATGAAGGCCACACCCCACAGGTAGAAGGCGCTGGCGCTGGCGGTTGTCGCAATAAAGTACCAAAACGCATCGGCCTGAGCGGCAGCCGTGACGAGTGTCCGGTAGCCCGTGAGCACGAGGCTGCCGAGTGCAAGTAACATCGCCAGTACTCCGGCCACGCCGAGGGTAACCAACATAGTTGGAATGTAGCCACTGCCACTGCCAAAGGTAGTGTTCCAAAAGAGCGTCGTGTTTATGACTGGGTCGCGATACTGTCGCCACGCATCTTCAAAACGAGCCGGTCCAACACCTAAAAGCGCCTGGTCATCGCGGTAGGCAGCACTCGCAATATCGAGCGTGCTAGTGAATGACGGACGCACTTCAACATACTGCACACCGAATGCTAACCCGAGGCTACTGCCCACCGCCGAACCACCCAAGACACCAGTGGCGGCAGTAACGCATACGAGACCCACGATAGCCACGACTGGCCACGAAACACTGCGGGCCGCTGCTGCCGGGATGGCGGGGGTACTAACAGGCGCTAGCAGACGGTCACGGGTGAGCGCATAGAGCAAGACGAGGAGTGCAAAGAAGCCGACCGTTACCCACACTGCGAAGAAGTTGATAACGAGTAAAAGAAACAGCGAAAGCGCCGTAAGTAATCCAAAGAAGACTTGTGCAGAAGCGCGAAGTGGTAGCTGCAAGAGAGCAATCAGCGAAACAATAATGAGTAGTCCCGAAAATATGGCCACGTCATTGAAGCTACCCAAGGGCGAGAGGGTCGGTGCCGTAAATACGCCAAACGACAGCCACTCGGGGCCGGCCACTATTCGCAAAACATGCCAAAGTTGAAATAGAAATGACACTACTGCCAAGGCCATGAGTCCGCGTAAGAGGCGTGCGCGCTGCTCAATGACAAGCGCAGTGACGGTGATGATGAGCGCGAGGAGCGCCATAAAACCAACCGTGCCCGATCCAAAGACGTCACCTAAAAAGGCATCGCGCCGATCCCCCGACAATAGTGCCGAAGCAACTCCGATAAAAACCCAGAGCCACCACAACGAAAGAGTTGACCATCCGACCAGGCGCACAAATCCCATACGCAACATAAAAAGTCCAAAGAGCACGAAAGCAGACGAGACAGCCGCCAGAGCCACAAAGCTCTTGGTAAAACCGAGCGACAATTGTGCGTGCGGGATGAACAAAATCGGCAGTATCACAAGGAGTGTCAGCAACACTATTTGCGCCGCGCCAATAAGCCAGCGTTCAAGTGTGTCGCCCCCGGGACGCAAGCGGGGTGAAAAAGTGACGTGATCCATAGATAAAAACCCACTGGTGATTAACGTGTATACACCTATCGTAGCATAGAGCACTGCGCCGCACCCCAGAGGGGTGCGGCGCAGTGTGTACGTAAGCCGAATTCTGTCCGAGCACCTTCTCTACTAACCAAGCGGACTAATGCAAGACAGTAGCAGATTAACTGACTCCGCAATGCTCCACCTGACAGCCAAAGAAGGTGCTCGGGGTGATCATATATCTAGGAGTGGCGTTGCCGACACCCTCAAGCGGCTCTCCCCGCCCCAGTTTTAGTGGCCGTATAGGTTCTTACAATGATATGCTGGGCACAGCATCACACCACACGTTACCTCTACACAGCCGCCAAAACTGGGGCGGGGCACGGCCTTGCACGCAGGTAAGGATTTTGCCGTTTCACCCGCCACGTTACCGTGGCGGCTCTTCCTACAACAAAATGCCGTAGGGAGCTCCGTACTTTCGCGTGGAAGCGTCTCTGCTCGCACCTCTTCGCGCTTTATGGGCGCACGACGGGGGTTACCCGCTACCCTACTCCAGCCCCAGTTTCTACAGCCATTTATAAACGAAGGTGTGGAGCAGAAAAAGGTCTGCTGTCCACCACAGTGAATAAATCGCCACCGAAACTGGGGCTGGGCGTGTTCGGACTTTCCTCCGAGCACCTTCTCTCGCTACCATTTAATTTATGCACACCAGCAGTAACGAAATGACCTTTCGTCAACCGCGCCGCACATAAATACTAACGAGAGAAGGTGCTCGGCGATCACCGTACTATAACATTATACAACTAAAGATTACTTTCTACAACTTTAGCCAGATCAGCTACTGCCCCCAACTTTATGCCGTGAGTCTCCACAAAACCAGCCTGCGCTTCAATGACATAGAGAGCCGGCACCGGCGAACTAAAACTCGTCGGGAATGTTTCAGGAGCGACATTAGTTTCTACATGTACCACTACCCCACTTTTATCGAGCCACATGATATCAAGCGCGAAGAGCATCTCCTTCATCCAAATACTCTGCGGACCAAGGACGTCAAACACAAAGAGTTTTACTACGTCTTCTGGTAACTCCAGTACACCAGAGAGACCTGCCGTGCGCTCTTTTGGCGTGCGGGCGATGGATGCCTTCACCGCCGTGGCACCGATGGTGATGGGCGTAAGTGGCCCCAACTCAGGAGTCGCCGGTGCTACTGGTCTGCTCTCGCCACGACTAGCCGCTTCGAGTGCTCGCGCAGCATCCTTTGCAGCTTCCACAGCTGACTGTGCTGACTCGCGCGCTGCTGGCTGTGCTTCTTGAAGTATTTCCCCGACAACGTTAGGGCTATCAGTAGCGTCACTAAAATACACGACACCAACTAGCGTGCTTATGACCGCGAGCGAGATGAGTAGGCCGATCATGTCCTACTTCTGGAGCGCCTCCAACATAGCGGCGGTACCGGCGCTACTGCGCTCACCGCTAGCGTCAATGATGATGGTGTTGCCGTGTGCGGCTGCGCTCGTAATCGCATCAATACGATTCGTATCGGAAAGAAAACGAACGGCCATGTCGGGCGTGAGGCCAGCTTTTTGCATGGTTTCCATAGCCGCCTCAAGTCCCCGCGCCACCGCCTCACGCATCTGCGCCATACCTTCACCCTGTAGCTTTTTACTTTCAGCTTCAGCCTGGGCTGCTCCGACCAATTTAATACGCTCGGCCTCAGCCTCGTTGCGCGCCGCTTCCATAAGACGCTTGCTCGCAATCACCTTATTGAAGGCATCACGTACCTCTTGGCTTGGTTGCGGTTCATCCACGAGTACGTTTTCAATGATATAGCCAAAGTGCGCAAATTGCTCTGAAAGCGCTGCTTGGACTTGGCTTTCAACAGCGTCACGATTAGCGTAGAGCTCGGTCATCTCCATGCCTGAGGCAGTTTGCCGAACGTTGTTGAGCACGTAGGAAGAAATCTGTCGTTCTGGGGCCTCCAATTCATAATGAGCTTTCACCGCTCCTACCGGATCATCACTCGCGCGGTACTGTACCTTCACCGGCAGTGTCATGAAGGCGTTGTCACTGGTCTTTACTGATACGTCAGCGTGAATTTCTTGGAGCTGTAAATTCACCCGCGCCACGATGCTCGTGATCGGCCACGGCCACTTAAAACGCAGACCAGGAAACACCGCAGCGCGGTGCGGTCGACCAAAAGTTTCCAAAATCGCCGCCGTCTTGCCACGTACAATGTAGACCATCGACGGCAGGAGTACGAGCAGAATGACCAGTAACAATAAAGTAAAAAGTATTCCCATAGGTGAACGTGGTAAGGGATAATACCAGCAGTATACTACAAAGCTCATCTATGAGCTCAGGATCACAAGCACGAGAGCACTATTTTCATCACTCAGCAGCGACCTCTAGTGGTCGTCGTTTGTGTGGTTCGCTTCCTCGTCGTGGTCGCTATGATCATCGTGATCGTCGGGGTGAACGTCACCAACCCCACTCTCATCAGCGTGCTCACTATGATCTTCACCTCCGTGACCATGCGACTCACCAAGAGCGGTGGTGACACTCGCCATGAGAAGCAACCCCACCACTACTACTACAACGTGGCGAAGAAAAGCACCCGCTGTCTCATGCTGACCGCGTTTTGGCAACAAGTCATGCAGTACTACGTGGAGGAAAAAGCCGGCGCTAAGTGCCAATAGTAGTCCTTCCAAGTTGTGTGAAGCGAGCGCTAGGTAACTAAGCCCCACACCGATGAGGATCGTACTGGAGATAGCAAAGTTAAGCGCAAGGGCGCGCTTGGTACTGTAACCAGCTTGCTTAAGGACAAAAAACTCCGAGACTTCTTGCAGTGCTTCGTGAATAAAAATCGATACCGTGACCGCGAGGCCGAGTGCCGGTGAGACCATAAAGGCTGGGACCAAAATGATACCGTCAGCGATGTTATGAACGGCATCTCCGACCATGAGCTTACGCGCGCCCTTGCCGTGACCATGATCGCACGTCGGATCGTGGTGGTGATGAGTTTCTGGTAAGAGCACTTCAAGTATCCAGGCGAGACCATACCCTACGACAATAAGCCCGATAGCAAGCCACAATGTACCTTCGTAGATTTCAAATACGTGAAGCGACAGAGCACCTGATGTCACTAAAAATACTCCGGCTGAAAAGGCTACCAAAAATGACAGCCGCTGCTCTAAAAATTGTTGCGCCAAGCTAGTGACAAAGACAACCCCCACGAGCGACGCCACCATGATAAAAAGCGCTGCCAGCAAAACTTCGAGTAACATAACAAACTCTTCGGTTATTTCGTATAATGCAAATCATTTGCATTATACGCAATCGCCGCCTAAATGCAAGTCATTTGCATTTAGGCGGCATGCAGGCTAGTATTATGTACACATGGTCCATCTCACCCCCCACCGGCGTACAATTCTTGACCACCTCACTCACTGTGGCGGTACTCGTAGTGCTGCCGAAGTTCACGCCGCCCTTCCATCTATTAATCTTGTGACGGTCTACAGGGTACTCGATTACTTGGTAAAAGCTGGCCTAGTGAAAAAATTCACCCTCACCGACGAGGAGGCGGTGTACGAGGTACAAGCAGAGCCCCATCACCATGCGATCTGCACCGAGTGCGGCAAGGTGCTGCACTTCACCACCGACGACACTGAGCTGCGCAAGGAATTCAGTCTACCGGGCTTTCGGGTTGACGATCTCGAGGTGGTGCTCCACGGGCGCTGCAGCACGCACCGCTCGTAGCACTACATCAAAAGCAGCGTACCGAGACTAAGGAGGAGAAGAAGTCCGCCTACGTCAGTCGCCGTAGTAATAAAAATTGACGACGTCGCGGCTGGGTCCTTCCCGAGCGACCTGAGAAAGAGTGGAATGACCGCTCCCGCAACCGCCGCGATGAGGTGCACGCCCACCATAGTAAGACCGACGGTGAGTCCAAGCAGTGCGCTTTCATTCCAGACCACCGAAATGAGCGCAACGATACACCCAATCACCACACCATTTAAGAGCGCAGCACCTGTCTCTCTCCCCACGGCTGCCCAGCAATTTTTTAGTGATATTGTTCCAAGCGTAATGCCACGTAAAGTAACGGCAAAGGTCTGCGCAGCGGCATTGCCACCCATGCCAGCTACAATCGGAATATACATAGTAAGTATGACAAGCGCCGTGACCGTGTCTTCAAAGAGGTAGATGACCGAGCCGGCCAAGAAGCAGGTGGCGAGGTTTAAAATGAGCCAACGATAACGTCGTCTAAATTTTACTAGTGCCCCATCAAATGGCCGCTCGCTGTCGTCAACGCCCGCGACGTCATAGAGCGACTGGTCAATAGCACTACCAAAGAGGGCCAGTGCTTCATCGGCGTAGATGATACCAAGCACACTATCGTCATGATCGAGTACTACCACTTTTTTCTTTTTTGATGCGGAGAGGGCGTTCATGATGTCACTCACTTCAGCCAAATAGGTGATGGTGGCTACTGGTTGCACAAACTTCTTAAGCGTTTGCGTATTACGTTCGCGTACTAGGTCGGTCATAGAGACGTCACCGATAAGTACGCCTTTCTCGTGCACCAAAACCTCGGGGAACTTCCCCGTGTCTTGGTAGTGCTCGTCGATGGCGTCGGCTGTGGCACCAATAGTGGTCGTCGCAGAAAGAAAGAGGTAGTTGAAATTAATCAGGGAGACAGTCGCCTTCGGGTGAAAGCGCAGGAAGTAGTCAATCTTGTCGCGCACTGCTCCTTTGAGAGCGGCTACGATGCGATCGCGCCGGCGCACATTCTTGATTCTACTGACGAGACTCTCGGCCTGACGTAAATCCAGGTGATCGAGAATATCGACCAACTCGTAATCCTTGAGCTTTTCGATCAATGATTGCTGCACATGTGGCGACAGCTGCCCCAGGACGACACTTTGTTCCGAGAGTGTGAGCGCGCGAAAAAGGGTCGTGCGCTCCCCCGCGCTGTAGGTAATTTGTCGTGCCTTCTCTTCTAAATCAACGTGCATATTCGACGTTCAGTATAACAGTGACGGAAGGAGAAGTGGTCGCTCTTGCGCACAAATCGGCGCGGCCCCCGTACGGGGCCGCGCCGATGTGTCTTCTGTGTACGTAGCTAGATCAAAAGCTCAATCGACGATTCGCCACGGAGACGCTCAACATACTCAGCCACGAACGACTGTTCCTTCTCAAAGCGCAGCTGCGCTTCTACCTGCTCGCGTACCTCTTCAAGCGGCGGCGCTTCTGGACTACCGGCGACAGCCTGTTCGTAGAAGGCGGTGATTTCGCTTTCTTCAACTACTACCGTCGTGTCGGCCAGTATGCGCTCAAGGTGCGCCTGGATCAAAATATCGTTTTCGATATCACGGCGCAGCATGGCATCGGTAACACCAAGTTCACTCATGCGAGCAGCCAGTGCTTCTGGACCGCCAATACCGGTCTCAATATCGGTGTAGCGGGCAGCAATGTCCTCCTCGGTCACCACCACTTCGTCGGCCGCTGCCTTCTGGCGCAGGATTTCGGTGTTGACTAAAGAATCAAGTGCCTGGGTGCGCAAATCGGCCGCTACCGCTGGATCACTCGCGTCCACGCCTTGTTGCGAAACGTTACTCGTGAGTTGACGCAGGGTCGATTCAAAATCATGCACTGAGATGGATGTTCCATTGACCACCGCCGCTGACTGACGTTGCTTGAGAAGTGCGAGGGGAGCATCAAATACCCCGGTGGAAACACGGCCGTCGCGCTCAAGCACGAACCACAATCCCATACCAATAAGTACCACAACAACAGCGGCAAAGAGATACCACACGAGCGTCGTGCGCGCAGAGCGACCAGGCGCAGTCAAAGGTGCGCTTGTGCCAGTTGGCGCAGTTGTAACTGCGGGTGGTGATGACTGCGATTCGTCCATACGAAAATGTTACTTGGTTAAAAAACGTTCACTCTGAGAAATACACTCATTGCGACAACGTGGCGCTAGTGTACCACACTCGCCTAGGCGACCGCGAGGGCAGCTTGATGCTGGGCGCTCCAGGCCGCCATGACAACCGCTGCTGCTGCTGCAGCATTCAATGATTCGCAGCGCGGATGGAGGGGAATGCTTATTAGCGTATCGCAGAGAAGGCGAGTTTTCTCGCGCAAACCTTCCCCCTCATTGCCCAAGAGAAACAATGATGGTTTTGAAAACTGTTCCGTAGTTGTTGTAGTGGTGGTACCGCCCTCAAGACCATAGGTGAAAAAGCCCCGCTCTTTAAGATCGCGCACCGTGGTATTCACGTTACCGATTGCAATGAGCGGAATCCGAAATGCCATGCCAGCTGATACCTTTACTACCGTACCCGTAACCGGCGCTTGGTTATGCGGTGGAATAAGTACGCCAGCAAAACCAAAAGCGGCGGCGCTACGGATAACTGCTCCTACATTGTGGGGGTCTTGCACCTCACCAAGGAGGAGGAGTGCCGTATGCTCGTCTACTTTGAGACTTCCAAGAAAGTCGTGATATGACACCATGAGCGCTGTCGGAGCAATGCCCGCTACTACTCCCTGATGAGGCGCATTACTCGAGACCCCCCGCGGCGGATTTTTTACATTAAGTGGGCGAGGCAGGAGTCCTGTCGCAAGGAGTTTATCGAGATACGCTCCGTCACTAAAGCCTGCCGCTACGTAGAGTTCACGTACAACGTCGGGCCGTGCGGTGGCCGCCTCGAGGACGGCGTGCTTACCAAAAATATACTCCACTCGGGCAGCAGGCCGCTTCTCACGACTCCTTATGGGGCGGCCACCGTGCGGCCGCTCTTTAGCGTCCTGGCTCTTTTTCATAGATGATGAAACCACCTTACGCGAGCGCACGCGCCTTGGCAACTGCCCGGTCACGAAGGGTGATGGCACGCTTCTTATCCTTCCCTTCCGCCATGATGTTGAGAGCCGTCTCGGTCACTGATGGTTTTATCACCACCCACACGTCGCCATAATCGAGGGTGAGTCCATCCCGCACTGTTAGTCGGGCGTTTTCACTCGACGCATATTCCGCCATGCCGCGCTCTGCCTTTATCACGTCACGCACAGCAACCATCAGATCTTCAGTTTGGTGGTAGTGCGTATGGCGGGAAAGAAGGCTTGCGAAGCCCTCTCCCTGGCTGCGGTACGACGCAAGAACATAGCGCAGCGTGAGCACAACTGAGTCGGTGTAAAAAAAATCTTTAAAGAAAAAATGACCAGAGTGTTCGCAACCAAATACCGCATCTTTTGCGTGCATTACTTCTTTGACATAGGTATGCCCTACCCTGGCAAGCGCGTGGCGGCCACCAGCGCCAACCACCGCTTCACGGTAGGCGCGGCTTGTCAGTACCGTACCGACGCAGGTGGCTTTGGGGTGTGTACTGAGAAGACGCTCAGCAATGAGCGCGCCAATAGCACCACAGTTAACGTAATGACCTGTCTCGTCAAAAAATGCAATGCGGTCAGCGTCGCCATCGAAAGCAATACCAAAGTCATAGCCACCCTTTTTGAGTTCAGCCACGATAGCTTGCTGATTTTTAGGGACCGTCGGATTAGACCCACGATGTGGAAAAGTACCATCGAGTTCAGCAAAGAGCGGCGTCACCGTAAGCCCGAGGCGCGGCAGCAGCGGCAGGAGCAGCGCTCCCATCCCACTACCGCAGTCGACGACGACACGTAGTGGCGTGGCGGCCGGAGGCGTGCGGTGACTTTTTAAAACAAAGCGACCGAACGCTGCCGCGACTTCTTTATGTACAATCTTTCCCGGACGACGAGCGGCGGAGAGGAAACGACCGTGCTGCAGACATTTCAAAATAGCGTCTAGACCAGTTCTGGAAGTCAAAGGCACCGCACCGGCGGCAACGAGCTTGAGCCCATTGTGATCCTTGGGACTGTGCGAGGCGGTAATCATCACACCCGGAAGCTTCAGAGTGGCCGAAGCGAAGTAGAGCATGGGTGTGGTGCACAGGCCGATATCGACCACCCCAGCTCCAGCGTCGACCGCGCCGCGCACAAAAGCTTCACGTAGGGCGGGCGAGGAGAGGCGCATGTCGCGCCCAACGACTACCTTTTTATACGAACCTCGTTCAACAAACGCGCGGGCGATGAGATACACCACCTCGTCATCGAGCTCGCGGGGGTAGACACCACGAATGTCAGCTTCCTTAAAAGCCTTAGTAAAATCGGCTAGTAGAGATGGGGATGGCTTCATGTGCGTCAGTATAGCAAGTCAGACTCCCCCGCACCCTTTGGTAGCCACTTTTCATACAGCACTCTAAAGGTGTCCTCAGAAAAGGGTGCCAGGAGTTCATCGCGAGTGTCGCGCTCGGTAAATAGCACACGTGGCACCCCACGGACGATCACTACCGGCGTGCATTCGTCTACTTCTCCCATCACCACCACCGCACCGGCTGCCAATCCATCCACTAGATTTGAACGTTCATAGTGAATCTCACGGCCGAACAAGTCAGTTCGGTCGATGTGATTTTGCAACGGTTCAAAACCCCACCATGAAAGTGCCACACCATGAGCGCCGTAGCGAAACGGCGCAGACGCGCTATCAGTAATGACAACACCAAGTTCAGCGCACCCCGACTGCTCCCGCAGGTGCTCGTACAGTCGCTTGGCACTGGCAAAAACATCTACCGGTAATTGTATGAGGTAGCCATCCCCGTTACTTTCGTCGAGGCCACAACCGCTCACAAACGCGTGTCGCGAAACAGTGAGTGGGGTTGACCAATAGTCACGCGGGATGATGAGCTCGGCCTCGGCGCGCAAAAAAGCGGCTTTATCAAAACCTGCCTTGGGAACACACCGACCCTCGTCGATAGCGACCACCTTTGAGCTCACCACCACAATGTCGCGCTCACGAAGCGGTGGCAGCGACGCCGCCAGAACGGCCAAAAGGTCGTCCTTGGGTGGTTGTAGTACACGAGTAACAACGGGTAGGTATTCCATGGGCGCTATAGAGGAGTGCCACTAGCATATAATGATTACATGACTCTGCCCACCCTAGGTGAGAAAAACCTTCTCCTGATTGCCCTCGGCCTGGTGGCGGTACAGATCGCCGCCTTACTCGCCTTTGGGCAACCTTTTTTGTGTGAGTGTGGCGAGTTGAAAGTGTGGGAAGGCGAGGTGGCCAGTGCGGGAAATTCTCAGCAGGTAAGCGACTGGTACACCCCGTCTCATATCATCCACGGCATCCTCTTCTTTGCCCTCTTTTCGTGGCTATGGCCTCGCAGCTCACTTAGTGCGCGGCTCCTTACGGCCGTCGCTCTTGAGATCTCGTGGGAGATTATCGAGAACACTCCGATGGTGATCGACCACTACCGGCAGCAAGCGCTCGCGGCGGGCTATGCCGGCGACAGTATTCTCAATTCACTTTCGGATACCCTAGCGATGGTCGGTGGGTTTTTTCTCGCCGCTCGCCTTCCCTATTGGGCAACTCTACTCATCATCATAGTGTTTGAAGTACTCGTGATGTATGCCATTCGCGATGGCCTTCTCCTCAATATCATAAACCTCATCTATCCACTGGAGTTTATTACTACCTGGCAATCAGCCGGGTACTAGCTTTGTATAAAACGCACCTCGGGCAAAAGCAGTGCACCGGCAGCAAAGTCGGTAGCAATTTGTGCCGGCCGCAGCTGACCAACCTCCGCTGGCCCTACCCACTGTGTGGCAGCGAGCTCATGACCATGACTCTGCCCTGCCTCATTAAGATCAAGGAAGTCTGTGGCATTTTCAACCGCAAAGAAAAACTCTACTGGCTGTACCTTCTCCCCATCCACCGTAGTGGTGAAGGTGTTGACATAGAGAAGCCGACCGAGTGTGGGCGTTACGCCAAGCTCCTCCTCAATTTCACGTATCAAGGTAGCCTGTGGTCCTTCGCCAGGTTCAAGGTGTCCGCCTGGTAGCGCAGCGTAGGATGGGTTGTGCGCGTGTCGCACCACTAAGAGCTTCCCTTCGTGCACAATGATGGCACGTGAGCGGATAACAAATTTACACGGAGGAGAAAAATGGGACATGCTGTTACCGTTCAGGGAAAAAGGTTACGGTCGTGAGGATGGCTTCAAGATCACCCGGCTGCGGCGCTGATTCATCGAGGTACGCAGCTGAGAATACATGTACGTAGCTGCCGTGCGCAACAACATACACTACTGACGGATACAAACCGTCTGCCCGGTAGGTGACCGCGTTCGCTCCACCCACTACCGCTTCAGTAGCACTCCCCAGCACGAGGTTACTATTTGACTCAGCTGAATGTTGGGCGGCCCACAGCGCAGCGGATAATCGCTCGGGATTTCGGTAAGAACGCACCGTAATTGCTGGCGGACCCTCCTGTGCGCCGCCGCGGTTAGCTACCTCGGCGTCATCTTCATACACTAATACTAGTCCGCGTACGAAGTGTTCGTGATTACTAAGTGTCGTCGCTGGCGTCATATCGCGGTAGCCTCGTGGACCTTTACGGTAAGCAAACACCATACCGACATCAGATTGTGAGACGGTACCAATGACGCGAAAATAATCTGCCTTGTCCATACACGGTCTAATGGCCCCGTCTTCCCCTTTTTGGCCACGCACCTCTACCCGATCACCTGGCGAAACAACTGTCGGGAGAGCGAGCGCCGCTCTGCTTGCGCAATTGGGGAGTTCCATACCCGGCAGAATAACTTGATACATCACGCCATCACTACCTGCAAAACGAACGCTCGCAGGCACGTCGGCTGCTAAGTTGCCGCGTACCACTTCTGTTACCAGACCTGCGTGTGCAACAGAAGGCATACCCTGAGAGTCGAGGCGCACATCAACATCTGCGATGTCACGCTGTGAGGAAAGAACAAAAAGCAGCAGTACACCGAAGAGAGCAGCGAAGCCTACTAACAAAACAAGGGTGCGTGTCGACATAAAAATCTGAAGTAGGATAACTCCTACAGTATAACGCACCCCATCGAGCCGTGACTTCTAATGCGCTTCGTCGTGAAGCGTCAACTCTCCCACATAATCAACCTTCCCGAGCGGCACGCCGCTGTGGCGAATGATGGCGTAGGCCATATTGACATGAAAAAAGAAATTTGGCAGCGCGTACTCGATGAGATAATCGTGTCCTTTAAAATGCTTTCCCGGAAAATAAGGTAGGGTGGGGGTGGATGCTGCAGCACCAAGTAGTTGTTCGGGTGTAAAGGTTTTAAGATGAGAAATCACCGTATCGATACGCGCCACGAGCTCGGCAACCGTCGTCTCCTTGTCTTCTATACGCAGTGGCTCAACACCGCAGAGGCGTGCCACTGCCCCCTTAGCGTTATCGGTAGAAATCTGAATCTGGCGAGAGAGTGGGAACATGTCAGGCGCCAGTTGCAAAGCGAGATACGTTGACTCGGCTAGCCCCTCGGACTTGGCGTGAACTGCTCCTTTTTCAAAGAAGTGCTTCAGATTTTCGAGCGTCTTTACAAACAGTGGTACGGTAACGTCGTAGTAGGTGAGTGACATGTGGTGAAGGGATTATACTGCTTACTACGAAATAATAGACGGCTTCTTTCACGCGAGTTCTCTGCGTCACTACGCTACGCCCTGATTGCTAAAGTCGATGCAGTACGGTACTCACTACTGAGAGTACGGCGGGGTCACTCGTGGGAAGAGCGACGCCCTCAGAAACAAAACGAGCCATCATAGCGTCGGCCACCGCCCCGTCAAGCTCATGTACTCGACACAGCTCGGCGCGCGAACACCACCCTTGCAGCATTATTCGACTCCGAGCCGTAGTGTAGAGGGTGTCACTTACAACAATACTACTGTACATACTTTCATAATACGCTGCGCGAATGATGGTTTGACCAGATATGCACGTCGCGGGGGCGGACTCTACCCGCGCGCGATCAGATAGGCTATATACACCATATAAGCAATAATAAACAATACTCCTTGCCAACGTTCGAGAGTGTGACGACGACCAATAAACAGTGCCACAAAAAGCGCCAACGTCGCTGCAAGTGCAACCGCCACATCAAACGTGAGGTTTTGCGAAAACGGTAGCGGTGTAATGAACGCAGACAGACCAAGGATCCAAAAAATGTTGAAGATGTTACTCCCCACCACATTCCCAACCGCGATCGCTACTTCACGTCGGTAGGCAGCCATCACCGAGGTAGCCAATTCAGGTAGCGAGGTCCCTATTGCCACCACCGTAAGGCCAATCAGGGCTTCACTTACTCCAAGGGCATCTGCAAAAATGATCGCACTGTCAACAATCCACTTACCGCCCACCACGAGGCCAACGAGCCCTACAGCTACCATGGCAATGGACCACCGATACGACGGTCGACCTGAAGCTTCTTCTACTTCACCCGCTGCTATATCGGCGCGCGCTAGACCAAAGATGTAATACAGGAAAATAATAAAAAACGAGATGAGCACCAGACCATCGCCACGTGTAATGATTGAGGTAGCTGCACCGTCAATGAGCACGTCCATCGCCATAAACGCCAACACCACAACCGCCAGCATGGCAAACGGAATCTCTTTCCACACCGTCCCAGTACCGACTGAGAGTGGATAGATACAACTGGCTACACCAAGAATGACGAGGATGTTAACAATGTTACTACCTAATACATTACCAATCGCAATATCCGTGTTGCCACCAAGACTCGCTAGAAGATTGACAATGAGCTCTGGTGCCGAGGTACCAAACGCCACAATAGTAAGGCCAATCACAAGTGTCGACACCCCGAGGCGCGCCGCGAGAGACGATGCACCGGTGACCAAAAGATCAGCGCCTTTGATGAGTACGGCAAAACCAGCAAGAAATAACAGTGTGGTGGTGAGCATAATGGGCCATACTATAGCAAACATATCCACACAGAAACCCTAACTAGACACACCTCAAGGAACCGCTCTCGTGGACTAACCAAAACGCCGCAGCCCAAGGGCCGCGGCGTTTTGGCTACTCTCTAGGCAGCGAGCTTCTCGCGGGCCGTTTTCATAGTCTCTCCCCAGAACGCTAGTTGCCGAACCATTTCAGTCACATTCTCCCTATGTCGCTCGGTAAACTGGTACTTCCCGGCTGCGTCCTGATGTTCCCAGTAGTTAGGGAGCAGGATTTGTTCACGTAGATCATAGAGCTTGAGTTCAGCTGCCACCCCACGCAAGTGCTCCACCGCGCGCGCGCCACCAGCCAGCGAACCATAACTCACAAACGAGACTGGTTTGTAATTCCACTCCTTAAAAAGATAATCAATGGCGTTTTTTAACACTGGCGAAAAAGAGTGGTTGTACTCCGGAGTCACCATAATAAAAGCATCTGCCTCATCAATGGTGGCTGACCATGCTTTAGTGTGTTCGTGGGCGTAGTCACGCATCATTGGCGGCTTCGCCTCATCAAGAAACGGCAGATTTATTTCCGCTACGTCGAGCACTTTGACCGCCACGCTCGGCACACCCTCGGCAACCGTTCGCACAAAATCAACTACTTGAGGATTAAAGCGACCAGGTCGATTTGAACCGCTAAGAATTTTTAGTTTGACCATATGGTATTGTAGTGTTACGTTGTTCGGTACTAATACTATATATTCTATAGTACTATAAATATTATAGCAAACATGACCCACCGCCCTACTGCCATCTGTGAAGCGAATCTTCGTCTTCTCTCTGACTTTTGGCACCTACGGATTATCGAAGAGCTCGCAAGTACCCCCTTACGTTACTGTGAGCTCCAACGCGCCCTCCACGACGTCAACCCTGCGACACTGACCAAAAAACTCGGCGTGCTCGAGGGCGCCGGGCTGATTGAGCGGAGCGAACTTCACGATCAACATGTCACCTACGGCCTCACCAAGAGGGGTGCGGCGGCTCTGCCGGTCCTTGTAGCCATCAAAAACTTCGCCAAACCATAGTGGCAAACTGTGCTATACTGCAGGTATGAGTCGTCCTACCGTCCTCATTGTCGAAGACGATGCCAACCTACGCACCCTCTACTCTGATGCGTTTACCGAGGCCGGTATTACCGTACTAACCGCCAGTTTTGGTGCTGAGGGTCTTAAGCTGGCGCTTGAACATCACCCCGATGCGATTTTGATGGACATCATGCTCCCCGGCATGAGCGGCCACCAAGTGGTGTCTAAAATTCGTGAAGATAGCTGGGGCAAGCGCGCCACTATCGTGTACCTCACCAACATGAGCGATGCCGAGAATGTCACACACGCAGTTGAAAAAGACGCGAGTGAATACATCATCAAAGCCAACACGCCACCCAAGGAAGTGGTCAATCGTGTTCGCATGGCCATGCGCGCGTAGTGCTCCTACGATCCTTGCCCTTCAGCACAATGCTTGAAGTTATCGAGAATTGTCTGCCACCCCTGCTGCTGTAGTTCGGTAGTGTTTTCTGACTTGGGTTCAAAGATAGTCGTGACGCGGGTGCCACTTTCCCCCGCCGCATCAAACATCACCAGCACTTTTCGTTCATCGTCCATGGTGTAGGCTATTCGTTCTTCGGGTAGCACCTCGTCATGTCTGTTTAGACAGCCGGTGCGTAAAACTTGTATGGTTACATTTTTTCTACATCTGATACTAATTCCGGAAACTTTACCCATTCTGGATCTTTCAATATTTTGAATTCAAATGGAAGTTTGCTTTCACCCTGGGCTATAGTATCGTCAAGCACCTTTGCAATAGCTGCTGGATCCGCTACATAGTAATAGAGTTCGCGCCAACCATCAAAAGTTGTTCGCGCCACTAAATACAGGTCAGTGACGGCGCCCATCCTATCCGCCAGCGCATCTTCGAATTGGTTTAGAGCAGTGTCTTCGTTTTCGTCTGGTAAACCTACATCATTTGGTGAAAAATTGACCGAGAGAGTAAGTAACCACGCTAGAGCGGCTTTATTTTTATACTGAGTAAATTTTTTGCGCGCAACAACAAATACTGGAAAATGGGGACAGGGACAATATTTTTGATAAAAGTGTGTCCTAGTGGAAAATGGTGTGGAAAATGGGGACAGGGACAATATTTTTGATAAAAGTGTGTCCTAGTTTTTTGCTGCCCGGCAGGGACTCGTGGAAAATGGGGACAGGGACAATATTTTTGATAAAAGTGTGTCCTAGTGGAAAATGGGGACAGGGACAATATTTTTGATAAAAGTGTGTCCTAGTTTTTTGCTGCCCGGCAGGGACTCGGTCAGGAGTCGTTTATTTTATAGTCGCTTCACTCCCTAAAATAATACGCTCACGACCCTGGCGGTTCAAACAGTCTCCCAGACTGTTTGCTTCCGCCTTTCTCGTCCCCGATCTCGTAGCGATAAGCATAGAAAAAGGCACCCGTGATGGTGCTTTTTTCTATGCTCGCTGGCAGCCCTGGACGATTTACGAACCCCAAAGTGGGTGGAAATGGTTGAATATCCTGAGCTCACACTCAAAAATATCCTTAAATTTAATCACTAATTTGGACAGCGCCATTTAAAAGCTTTGGACGTTAGTGTCTAGTTGTCCTGCAAATTCGCAACTTTGCGGGGATTTTTGTATTTACTTTCGAACTTCTGTTTTTGAGTGGGGGTACCCCCCAGATTGACCCCGCACGCCTCTACAGAGAGACGTACCACTATCTACGTGAAAAAATACTTCAGAATTGAGCGTGGACTTTACGGTTTTCAGAATCGATTCTGATTTTATTTCCATACGGCATTGAGATCTGCGGTTCTGTATGGCCGAAGTCCATATTTTGAACAATCGGTATCTCATTGTTGTAGAGACGAACGGTTTTTATGATTGTTTCTTGTTGCTCTTTTCTGTACATCACTCGCTCCTCAGGAGTTCGCATCTTATCAAATTCGCGTGCTTTCGCTCTCCCAACGCAGACACCCTTTATTCGCAAAAGAATACCTCTCTCACCTAATGCACGGAAAAATCTCATTACATAATCAGAGGACGGTATCTCTTCTGAAGTTTCCATGATAAGTACAATGTCTTCAAATTGTTCTAGAGATGGAATCTTAACTCCATGCCGTAACATCTCATCGACTGATTCTAAACAACCACCCCAAAGAAGTCCTTCTGTATTTTTACTTCCGTCCCAAGACCATCCTTCATTTGTTTCATACTCTCGCTCTTTATCCAGCTGTTCAGCATCACCCCAATCTAATCCTATATCATTGAAAAACTCACTTGGTATTAATTCGAACTCTCCTTCATTAAATAACGCATCCTTGATGTACTTTACCGTATACGGATTCATTTCTTTTTGGTGTGCAAACTGCGTAAAGAGCGCTGCACCATAAAATGATGGTATCCCATTTAAAAATAGGAAATTACAAATATGTGAGTTATCACTGTATCCAAAAAATGGTTTAGGATTATTTGCAAACGGTTCGCTGAGAAGGTTTTTGATATACGTTACTTGTATATCACCACCAAGAGTTGATATAACTGCTTTAATTTCAGGATTAGAAAATGCAGCAACGAGATCTGCTGCCTTTTCCTCAACTGTCGCATCAAGTTTTGCAGTCGCCGGATACTCAACAGGTTCAAGTCCAAATACTTCTCGTATGCGTTTTAATCCTAAATCGTGTACATGTGGCCAAACCGCTGATGCTGCAAAGCTTGGTGAAACGATGGCCACCTTATCTCCCTTTTTTAATTTTGGTAATTTCTGCAATTCCATGATCAAAGTGTACGTGATTTAAAATTTTCTGCAAAAAATGTTACATTTGATTTACTATGCAGTCACTTCTCAACCGATGGCACGCCATGCTCAATATGCCAAAATATGACGAGGCATGGCACATGCAAGATTTAGCTGACGAACTGGCTGAATATCATGAAGCAACAGGATTGATTGATGTATGGAGTGAATTATCAGATGTGGCATATACCTATACAAGAGCACACTGGTCTGGACATACAGCACTTGGTTTTCCACTCTCCCGACCGCGATTCTACATTGGCATTATTTATATGTTGCCTAAGTACACACTCCGTTGGCGATTCTTCAGCAGACTCGGATATCACTTTGATAAAAATCTACACATCAATGAAGTTCGTAACCCGCATAAAATACAAAAGCTCAAAGTAATTGCTGAAAAATACAATCTGGACCCTGTTTTGTTTCAATCGCAAGCAGGGAAAATGTTGCGGTACACATTTCTACTTAAATAATTAATTCACTATCACCAATACATTCTCATTCACGGTCGGCTCCTCAAACATATCAATAGTCATTTGCATCAATTCTTTACTCACCGCAGACCTTGTTGGCTTCTTTTGATTTTCTTCCCATCGTTTCCAGACTGTTTCCATCGATGATTTTATATAAATTACGCACGCAGTTGCTCCTACTGTAGTGGCAACTTCTCGAAGTTTGTCGCGACTAGCTATGGTCTGATTAGTTGAATCATACAGTGCGTTCTTTCCTGCTTTTAATTCCTCTTTTATTTTTTCATATGATTCATCAAAAATCTTCTGCCATGCTTCAGTGTCTGGCAGTGTATTTGTATCCCAATCAAATCCGTGTGCACGAAAAATAGTATCAATACTCACAAAGACAATTTCGGTGTGCTTACGCAACTCTTCTGCAACAAAAGATTTTCCTGCATATGGAAAACCACACAAGATAAAAAGTGTCTTTTGTGATTCTTTTATTGTCTTTATAAGATCATCTAAATTTGGCATATCAAATCTATTATATAGAAATATGGCCCGGAAAACACTTTCGTGATCCCGGGCCATTTGCTCAAAGTGAGCGTAGTAGTTGTTCTGCACGCACCTCCGCTTCCTTGACGTACACCGTATAGTCAGGAATCTTGGTAAAGACTCCATCCGACAAGACATACACCAAATCAAGCTTTGCGGTTTCCAGAAAGTAGCGATCGTGAGACACCAGGATGATGGTGCCTTGATATGTCTCTAGTGCTTCTTCGAGTGCCTCCATCGCCTCGAGATCCAGATGGTTCGTCGGTTCATCAAGCAGCAATGCGTTAACTGCGGTTGCCGAAAAGATTGCCAACAAGAGACGTGCCCTTCCACCAGGACTCATAAAATGGGGACAGGGACAATATTTTTGTAAAATGGGGACAGGGACAATATTTTTGATAAAAGTGTGTCCTAGTTTTTTGCTGCCCGGCAGGGACTCGGTCAGGAGTCGTTTATTTTATATTCGCTTCACTCCCTAAAATAATACGC
>JALHRC010000002.1 GCA_022841645.1 Minisyncoccota bacterium | reverse complement strand
GGAAGATTTGGATGAAATCCACGCCTTCCTTAACGACCGACCAAGGGAGTGTCTTGGGTTTAGAAGTCCACGGGAGTATTATTATGAGCACACTGTCCTAGTTCGGGGGTGACGGGAGGAGATCGTATCCGAACAACACAATAACACGATTATTAAATTTGGCTAGCTGGCCGTCTGGAATTCGAGCTTTCTATTCTAATACCGCTTTAATACGCCGCACTCCGGCTGACGACGACTCTTCTTTAACAATCTTGAAGGTACCCTTGATATCTTCAAGGCGGGCGACGTGTGGGCCACCACAAAGTTCCCGTGAGAGCACCGTACCGTCTTTGGCGGTCATGGTGTACACCTTTACCTCGTCTGGATAGCGATCCCAGAAGCTGGCTTCAATGGTGGGGTCGTTTTGCGCCTCTACCTTGCTCATCATGGCAATGCTTACTTCCCCACCCTCTGTAATAGCTTTGTTCACAAACACCTCAATACGATCGAGCACATCGCGCTCAATTTTTTCTGGGTGCGTGAAGTCGTAGCGGAGGCGTTCACCTGTGATGTTGCTTCCCGCCTGGTGAATGTGATGTCCGAGTTCTTTCTGGAGACCAGCGAGCATAAGGTGGGTTGCGGTGTGAAGCTCGATAACCTTCTCTGAGCTGTCGGCGAGACCACCCTTAAACTTTTGTTCGGCGCCGGCACGCGACTTGTCGCGGTGCTCCTTCATGAGGGTGTCAAAACCAGCCATATCAACCTCAAAGCCCTTTTCGGCAGCAATTTCTTGCGTGAGCTCGATTGGGAAACCATAGGTGGTGTAGAGGTCAAACGCCTTGTCGGCGGTAATCACCTGCTTAGTGGTTGGTGGCGTGTCCTTATCAATTACCTTCTTCCCATCCTCAACCTTTGAGGTGAGGTGAATTTGGAGAGAGACTTTGTTGAATTGCTTGAGACCCGCTTCAAGCGTTTTGCGGAATTGCTCTTCTTCGCGAGCAATCGTCTCTTTTATAAACGAGCGCTTTTCCGCTAATGCTGGGTAGTGCTCTGTGTAGGTAACGATGACACTCTCGGCAAGGTCGGCAAAGGTTCCAGCAGGAATGTTGAGGGTATCTGCGTAACGAACAGCTCGACGCAATAGCCGACGAACAAAATATTCCTGGTCTGCAGATCCTGGTAAAACTGCGTCCCCAATCATGAACACAGCACCACGAATGTGGTCGGCAATAACACGGAAAGGACGCTCATTCGTTTCGTACGGCTTGTTTGCCATCCGCTCGATTTGCGCGATGGTATTTACGAACAAATCTGTTTTGAAAACGTCAGGGCTATCAATCGCAGCAGCAGCCACTCGTTCGAGTCCACCACCGAAGTCAATGTTTTTATACTCAAGTTCTTCAAACTGGCTTTCACCACGCTTTATGTACTGCATAAAGACGTTGTTACCAATTTCCATAAAGCGACCACAATCGCAATTGGGGTGGCAATGCTCACCCCATTTAGGATCATGTGGTGTACCGAAATCAAAAAACATCTCGGAGTCTGGACCTCCAGGTTCACCCACGGGCATGTTCTTTGGTACACCGGCGCGTGACCACCAATTCTTTTTGGCTTCGTAGTAGAAAATGCGCTCCCCGTCCTTCATCCCACGTTCGTAGCCTGCTTGCTCGCTGCCAATATCGGCAACCTTTGCACCGATTCCATGTTTGGCAAACAAGGCTTGCCAAATTTTAGGAGCTTCTTCGTCGCGAGGAATATTAAATGTTTCATCACCACCAAAAGCACTGATATACAGACGCTTTGGGTCGATGCCGACTTCGGTGGTGAGAAATTCAAACATCCATTCAATCTGTTCTTTCTTAAAATAGTCACCAAACGACCAGTTACCGAGCATTTCAAAGAAAGTGGTATGACGGTTGTCCCCCACCTCTTCAATATCTTCGGCTCGAAAACATTTTTGGCTGTCTACGATACGCGTTCCTTTTGGATGGATTTCACCAAGTAGGTACGGCAACATTGGCTGCATGCCACTGCCGGTAAAGAGTGTCGTCGGGTCATTTTCGGGCACGAGCGCAGAGGATGGGACAATGGCGTGTCCCCGCTCTTTAAAAAAGCGCAAATATCGCTCGCGGATTTCGTTCCCTGACATAGAAAATAACGTTAATTTACGTAAAGTACGTGGGAGCCACTATACCAGTGGCTTTAGCGTGGCGCAATTGTGGCGCTCACGGCCGCGGCGGCGCATTCAGCGCCGCTACAGGTAAGGAAGTGGGTGCCGTGGTAGAAGTAGACCTCGAGCACATAGCCTAAGACAATGCAGAGCACTGCTACAACCGTTAAGATTTTTTCGGAGTGAAACGAGTGAATGACCTTCTCGTCGATACTGCGCTCGCGCGCCATCACAACATGCACCTTGAGGATGCCAATGGCGAGAAGAATTTTGCCGGCTAGTCCGAGCGTTAGGCCCCAAAATAAAATGCTCATGCAAGTTATATTGTCGCTTTACTTTGCCGCTTTGGCAAGACGCCCAAACTCGGATATGTCAGCTTTGAGGCTGCCAAGTGCCGTCGTGAAGGTGTCGATTTTATGCGCATTAACGCCGATCGACTTAAAAATATTTTCCACCGTGTCGCTGCCGCCGGCTTTTAGGAAGCTGTCGACCTTTTCGATGTAACGATTATCTTCCACGTAGCGCTGGTGCATCAGCGTACTCATGAGGTGGCCATAGGCGTAGGTGTAGACATAGAACATCGACCGGAAGTGCCCAACATACACAAACGAATAGCCGTCGTCTTCGGTGACATTGACTGCGCCACCCATGTAGGAGCCGAGGTGTTTTTGCATAAGCCCTGCCATCGCTTCTTTGGTGAGACTGCCTTCGGTGCGGATGCGGGTATGAAGTTCAAGCTCGAAATTAAAGAAGGCGATTTGGCGCTGTACGGTCGCGATATCACGCGTGATGCGGTCGTGGAGGAGTGTCCGCTTGGTCGCGGTGTCCGATTGTTTATAGACGGCATCAAAAACTAGATGTTCGAAGAATGTTGAGGCAGTTTCCGCCGTGGTGGTGGAATAGTCTTGGTACCAGTGCGGCTGCCCCACCTTGCTGCGAGCTGAGTGAATAGCGTGCCCCATCTCGTGGGCAAGGGTCTCGAGTGATTTAAACTGGTCGACCTGATTAAGAAACACCAAAGTCGGTGTGGTGACGCTCGACGACATAAAGGCGCCGCCGGCGCGATTGGGCTTCGGGTATACATCTATCTGGCCCTTATCAAGAAGTCCGTCGAAAAATTCGCCATATTCATTCTTCGTCCCGTAAAACACATCGCGGCAAATTTCTACCGCTTGTGAAAATGGAATGACTGGCTCTTCTCCGATTGGATCCATCCGCTGAATGTAATCGAGGGTCGGGACACCGTGATACGCCGCCTTCAGCGTGTAGAATTTTTTGCTGAGGGCAAAGCCCTCTTTCGAGATGGCTGCTACCAGCGCCTCGACCCCGGTGAGTTCATTTTCATAACTCTGGACCTTCGCTTCATAGGGCTTGTGGTAGCCGCGCAGCTCATCGTTAATCTTCTTATCGAGCACAATGGCGTTGATTTCGTTTTCAGCCACTTCCGCCCAGTGCTTTAGCTCGGTGGTAACAATTGCCCATAGTTTGGGACGTTCGGGAGGTGGCAGTGAGGAGGTTTTTTCAATCGCCTCATTGAGTGGTAATTGCTTTCCCTTGTAGGTCACTGTTTTGCGATTGAGAATTTTGTCAGTGCCCGCCACCCAGAGACTGCGGGCCGGCAATGACTTGAGATTCATAATCTTTTCCTCGGCTTCCAAAAGGGTGTGCTTGGCTTCAAGAAAGATGCGCTGTAAATAATAGCGGTAAGGCACGAGCACGGGATCCTTGAGGTATGCCGACTGGGTTGCCTTTGGCAATTTGCCGAGACGCAGTGGGAGAAATAACACTAAGTTGCCCGCTTTAGTGAGCCGATCTGAGAGGAGGGTAAGGCGTTGTTCTGCGACATGATCGCTTGCATTTAGGGTGTGTCGATAGTGAAAATACAAGAGAGCCTTTTCGCCAGGAAGCAGGGCCAGGTCGTGGTACTCCTTGAGGGTGTTAAAGAGTTGCTTGGCGCTGCCCGCAAAATCCTTCGTGGCGTACTTCTTTGCAAAGGCTTGATAACCGGTCTCGGTTGCCGTTACGTCGCGCTCGAGCTGTGGGTCGCGCTCGCTCTTATAAAACAAGGCAGCGAGGTCCCACTCAGTTCTACTGCCGGTGCGGGTGGGGCGGATGCCAGTTGGCGTATACGAAAAAGTGACTTTTTTGCGTGACATGAAGGCGATATTTGAGGTAAAGATGCATCGGTGGGTGCTAACGGTCGTCCTGGCTGCGCTTTACGTCGTGCAGAAAGTTCTTGTAGGCGGAAAAGACGTGATTGAATTCTTCGAGGATAGGGTTTTTAAGGCGGCTATTGATAACCGTGGCAATATGCTCGTAGGCTTCCAGACGTTCATCGGAGTTACGCCCAAAGTCTTGGTAGAACCGCGCATGCGCGTCAGCATAATCTTCTACGATGGTGCGAAAATTGTGAATCTTATCGGCGGCGGCAATCAAGACAGCTTCTTCGGGGCCGCGCTTTAGCTGCTTGGCGTAGGTGAGTTTGCGGTCCATCCAGCTTACTTTTCGTTCGGGGGTGTTCTTTGGTTCGGTCAGTGTTTCGACAAAATCACGCACGCGCCCACCAAAATCCTCTTGTAGCTCTTCGACGGTGTAGTCCGTGTCTTCAAGTGTGTCGTGAAGCAGTCCGGCAATGACCACATCCTCATCGTCAGTATAGTCCATGAGCGTAAAGGCGGTGGCGATCAAATGCGTCACAAACGGAAATGGCATTGAGCCGCGCCGAATCTGGTCCTTGTGAAGAACGGCAGCGGCCCGGATAGCTTGCTCAACGCGGTAGGAGTACATATCGTAATATTAAAAAATAGATCGTTTGCGCACCGTGGTCGTTGCCGCTTGATTATCATTAGCTGCCACCCGGCGATTGGCATTAGCGGCCGGACGTTTATTGTCGTTAGCAGCCTTGCTGGCCGCTAAATCACGTTCAATTTCATTTTGGCGGCGACCAATGTCACTCTGCAAGGAATTGATGTTTCTGGTTCGGTTTGTCTGCTCGCGATCTTTTGCCTCTAGTGCTAGGTCGAACTTGGTGATTTCACGGGTAGATTCGCGTTCAAGTGCGTCCTTCAGTTTTTGCAGCTCTTGTTCAAGCTTGGCGCGCAATTTATCTTCTTCGGCTTTGATTTTCACAGCGTTCTTTTGGCGTAGCTCGTTTTCTAGCGCGCTACGACGTTGATGCAGATTTTTTGTTTCGATGGTGAGCAGATTTTGCAATCGAATTTCGTCGCTGAGTCGTCGCTGTAAATCGGCTAATTGTCGATCGGAGTACGCCATAGATAGTATTTGCTATCCAGTATACCCCTCTGCCCTTAGGAGCGCACGCTTCTGCTCCACACCACCGCGGTTGTATCCACCAAGGCTACCGTCGCTCTTGATGATTCGGTGACAGGGGACGTCGGGGAGATAATTGTTGGTCATTACCCGAGCTACCATACGGGAATGGCGTGGTGCCCCGACCGCAGTAGCTACCTCGCCATAGCTCATGACTTGCCCCTTTGGGATCGCACGTACCACTGCGCGCACCCGCTCGGCAAACTCCTCGTAGTTGAATAGTTTACGCCGTACCATGAGCCCTGTAGACTGCTTGTAGCTTCTTGCCAGCGGCTTCACGGTACGGGCAGTATTCACAGGTCTTTCCTGTGGGAGGCAGCTTTTCGCCTTCTAGAGTGGCTTTGATGGCAGTTAAGGTCCCTTCTATCCAACTGACGTCGGTGGGGACCGGGACCAGGGTGGTTTCGAAGGTAAGCTTGTCGTCAAAAGCGTCTTCGTCTTTGCTGGCGTTCGCGTAGACCAAATAACCCGTGGGATTTACCGTAAAGCCGTTTTGCTCGAGGAGCCAGCGGTAGACACCGAGCTGGCGCGTGTACTGCATTTCCCACGGGCTGTCACCGAGGCCCTCGATGGTGCCGTCTTTTGAGGTGGCTTTGTAGTCGACAATAATGAGTTCTCCACTAGGTGTCTGCCAAATATCGTCGACCCCACCGGAAACGAGGAGGTCGGTAGCGCGGTGGCGATGAGTGATACCAACAAAAGGGTCGCGCCAGGCATCAAGATCAGTGTGAACTAATGGCACTGCGTCGATGTTGTACTTTTTGCATAAAGGGTGAACACTTCCGGCAGCGCGGTGAGTGTCAAACTCTTTTTTAAACAGGGCGTCAACGGCGATGTTGAGGTTAAACGACGGCATCCCTGGGCGCTTGGTGCCGAGTTTATTATCGAGATAGAAACAACGGGGACATTCAAAGAAAAAGTCGATTTTTGAGCGTGAAAGTTTCCATTTCTCTCCCCCGTAGTTCCATTCAGCACTACGGTGAGGATTGTATTTTTTGTAGACGTCCGCCATATCAGGGATTAGTGTAGCACAAAGCCCCCGTCGAGGGGGCTTTGTGCTGCTTTTTGACTACTCGACTACTTATTCAGCAGTAAAGGTGGCGAAAATTTTATCAATCTGAGTGTCAGCCGCGAGGTTGAACTGACGATCACCGTCGTCGGTGTACATCACGACAGCATACTGTGCGCCAGCGCGCGTCGGGGTCTGTAGAACAATCTCATCTGGCACAAGACCTTGTTCTTCACTAAAGCGCACTACACCAAGGAGGTAACCGAGGCGACCGTCTTGGTAGTTGCGCACGCCAATCCACCCTTCTTCTACTGGGTAAGTGACGTCACCAAGCGCGACGCGGGTACCGGCAGCAGTGTCTGCAAGGGCTACATTACCTTCACCGACAGAAAGCGTGGGTGCAGGTGTGGTTGTTCCGGTCGGTGTTGTTTCGTTTTCAGTAGTCGCTTCGTCATCATCATTGTTATCGTCCGCCGCTTCTTCGGTGCGTTCGTCCTCACGGTCATTATCGCGTGGTTGCTCGTCAGGTGCTGAAAAAGCCCAAACGAGCAGTCCACCAATAAGAAGTCCAACAACAAACGCAACAACGGTCTTTCTATCCTCGGGCTGTGTAGTAGTTTCTGCCATACCTAAACTGAGATGAATTGCTGAATATCATTAATACAGCCATAAGTATACCGCTGTTTAGAAATGCCGCCATTGACAAACAAGCGGCTTCAAATTCTAGCCATAAAACGCTCGCGCTAGGCCCCACAAAGCGACCCGGCTTCTTTTAGGATGATTTCTTGCTTTTGCGGGCTTAAGTGGAGGGTGCGCAACGATGCTGTGTCCCCCAGAAGGTCGCGGCACAGAAGGACCCCACGGGCCATCAAGGTAGCAGCGTGAGCGGTGGAAAGACTACTTAATACCGTAATCGGATAAATACCCGAACGCTGAATGAGGTCGTGCAGGTTATCGTGTCGTGGGTAGTCCCAGGAAAGGAGGCGGAGTCCCGCACATGTCGCGTACTTCTGCGCGGTGGAAGTAAATTTAGTGTTGGTAATTACCCAAAACTCTTTTACGCCACAGTGGTCCTCATTGCAAATCCGTTGCCCCTTTAAATCGAGTAGTCGGGCGTAGGAATACAGCACCACTTGCAAGTCGGTCTTGATCCCCGGCCGCGCGTGGAATTTTGCCTCAGCGACGAAGCTGTGGGTGTCGCTGTAGGCCGCCACGTCAATTTCATGAGGAGCACACTTTCCCGGAAGTATAATACCGGTTTTGGTGGTGTAGCCCTGCGTTTCAAACAGCCGTCCAAGAAATTTTTCAAACGGAAAACCAGTTGGTCCGAGGTTAAATAACGCACGCCGGAGCGAATAACGGGCAGCCACGCCGGTGTTCTCGTGGCTGCGCAATAGTGAAAACGCTCGACGATAAATCGCCTGGGTAGTAATGCCGTCAAATAGTTCCCCAGTCAGCGTGGTGATAATGCGCGAAATATCGCTGTTTTCAGCGCCGGAGCGTCGCAGCGAGCGGCGCAATTTCTCCACCTTAAAAAATTCCGACGTACCGTCGGCTTTCATTACGCGAATGGACACTACGCCATGATACCACCGCCGAGGCAGTGCTCACCCCGGTACAGTACACAGGATTGTCCGGGTGCGGTGCCATCGAGTGCTGTATGAGGCGCAATGGTGATATCGGTTTCTCCCACGGTAAGTACGTCAGCCTTCGTGGGCTGTTGGCGGTAGCGGGTTTGCACCTCTAGTGTCTCACCTGAGGTAAGCGCGGTGCGTAGTACGGTGCGTATAAGGTGTAGTTTACCGGTCGGTGGAGTGATGGGCGGCCGTGGACTTACCGTCGCGGTGTTTTTACCGACGTCTTTCCCTACGACGTAGTGGGGCGTGCTCGCAGTCGTCGCATTTGAAAGTACAAAGCCATGACGCTGGCCGAGGGTGTAGATGACAGCACCATCATGCACGCCGATGACACTCCCCTCTTCATTCAGAACGTCTCCAGGTGTGAGTGTGATGTAGTGACTAAGAAAATCTTTGATGTCGACGTGTCCAAGAAAGCAAATGCCTTGGCTATCCCGTTTTTCGGCAACGGGGAGGCCGCGGCGAGCAGCTTCCTTACGTAGCTCTGTCTTGGTCGTATCGCCTACCGGGAAAAGTGCTTGTGAAAGCTGCGCTTTACTAAGTGACCAGAGGAAATAGCTTTGATCCTTGCTCGGGTCAACCCCGCGCAATAGCGCCACTTCCCCGCCCTGGTCCTCTCGCCTTGCGTAGTGTCCGGTGGCGATTGCTTTGGCGCCATGTTCGCGGGCGAAATCAAGAAAGGCACCAAATTTTACGTGCTGGTTACACATCACGTCGGGATTGGGGGTGCGCCCCGCTTCGTATTCGCTGATGAAGTATTTGGCCACCTCGTCACGGTAGGCAGCCTCGGCGTTACAGGTCAAAAACGGTATCTGTAGGTACGCAGCGACTCGCATGGCATCGAGGCGTTCGGCTTCCCAGTTACACACCAACCAGTCCGGATGCCAGACCTTAATAAACACACCCACGACCTCATGCCTGGCCTCGATAAGGCGTGCGGCCGCCACCGCCGAATCAACACCGCCTGATAGTCCGACAAAGATACGCATAGTGAAATGAGCCTACCAGGCTTTGCTAGGCTGTGCAATAAAGTAGTAGCTAGCGCAAGTAGAGGGCAATGTTGCGCTCGTGCTCACGATTGGTGGTAGCGTAGTAAAAATTACCATCGTTCCCGGTGAGATAAAAAATGTACGGCGAAGGAGTCGGTTCGAGTACGGCTTGGATGGCGGTGAGCCCGGGGTTGCCGATCGGAGTTGGCGGTAGTCCGTCGTTTAAGTACGTGTTGTAAGGGGACTCACGATCGAGGTCGGCGGCCGTCAGTTCATTTAGTGGTTTATCGAGCACGTACTCGATTGAGGCGTCAACCTGAAGGGGCATCCCGATTTCAAGTCGCTTTAGTAAAATCCCCGCTACCATTCGCTTGGTCTCGGCCGAATTGGCTTCGCGCTCCAAGATTGAAGCCAGAATAACCACCTCGTCTTCATTAAGTTGGCTGTCGATAATAGCCGGGCGTAGTGGTGAAATGCGCACTTCGTAGGTTTCGCGCAGGAGCTCTGCTAAGGCTTCAGCCGAGTAGACTTTAGGCAAGAGGTAGGTATCAGGAAACAGCTTTCCTTCCTGTCCTTCAGTAAGGCGCAGAAACGTCTCTTCATCAAAACCGCGGAGTACTGCACTGGCACGTGCAGCAAGCTTCATGCGTGATTCACCTTCGTAGTGGACAAAACGTACCAGGTCGTTACCGTAATCCCCCAGCATAAGCCGCTCAGCCAGCGCAAAGGCCGACAGTGGTTGGCTAAAAATATAGGTACTGGCCTTCACGTCTCGTGGATCGTGAAAAAAACTCAAAATCAGATAGAGGACAAACGGTGAACGAATATAACCAGCCTCATAAAGATTTTCGGTGATCTTCGTCGTGGAGAGACCCTCCTCAATGATGAGTTCGGTTTGCGTGGGAAAGGTATCTGGGGGCGCTGCGAGGTGATAGAAGGTGGCGCCAAGCGCACCCCCCACGATACCAAGAAAGAGCAGAATAAACAGACTACGCCATAGAAAACGCCGGAGCGGCGAGGTGCGGGCGCCGGTCGGAGTATAGTTTGGTAGTGCCGGGGCAGGAATCATACGCGAACACCAAGACCAGTCGGTAAATTAGGCGGCGCCTCCTTGCGGGTCGATTGTACTCGTGAGATGCCGGGGCTAATAATGGCCGTACCAGGGATGTGAAATATCGTTGCCAATTCCTCAGCCGAAAACACCTTGTGAGCATCAGACTTACTGGGGTGATTGCGGACGTTGTACTCGCGGAGCTTGTAGTCGCGCAATTCCTTTCGTTTCCACGCATTTCGCTTTTTGCCGAAAGGATCAGAGAAAAAGTTATAGTCAAAGTTGGCTCGCCACCGTACGCCGATATCGTTACGGCCAAACATGCCGTATTGGTTAAAAGAGCGCAGCATGGGCGTCACAAGGTCGGTATCAAAATGCTCTTTTGGAGCCACCATAAACATGC
Source organism: Minisyncoccota bacterium (assembly GCA_022841645.1). Classification (GTDB taxonomy): domain Bacteria; phylum Patescibacteriota; class Minisyncoccia; order Phycocordibacterales; family UBA918; genus OLB19. The sequence continues at coordinate 98,687 of JALHRC010000002.1, read as the reverse complement.
GGATGGCAGTCTCGAAGGCGAACTTGCTGCCATTCCGCTCCATGGCGGCAATGGTGTCCTGCTCACCCTTTGAAAGACGTGGCTGCAGCTCACTGTCCGCTACCTTACTTTGCTTATCACGCAAGAGCAGTTCAGCCTTTTTCTTTTCAATTGCTTTTACCCACGTGCCTGACTCGTGCCAATGGCCGGTAAGAATATTTTTCTTGCCGTGGCCGCGCGTGACGATCTGCACCCACAGCCGCTGGTGTGGTTTTACACGCGCCAGCTGTTCGATCATGGCGGTCATTGGTTCAAACTTCTCTTCTTCTTTTGGTAGCTTGTCGAGACCGAAGTCGATGTAGGTTTTAATAGGCAAAATCTCATCTTCCTTCTTGTTGATGTGGAAGGACAGGTAGGTATAACGTTCAGGGTCCCAAGTAATCTCGGCAGTGTAGTCTATTGTTTCCTCGGTTACCTCGATACCAGGATACTGGCCGTAGAGGAGCGCCTCGATAGAGTTTTTCACTTTCTTCGTAGGGCAATTGACGTAAAAGCGCACGTCACCACCAATTGAAACCAGCTCAAAGGTGATGTTGTAGGCATGCACCCCGTCGATAAATGTTTCCATCAGGTTCTCCCCCGCCCCACCGCTGTGGAGGTTTTGGATAACGCTCTCCATGGCTTCGGGTGATTTAAATACTTCAGGCGGCAGCTTGATGCGCAGCGTGCTGCGTCCGGTCTTCACTATCCATTTGAGGCGCACGTAGTCTATCCACGTCTCAAATGTTAGATGAAAAAGCACGTAGGGAAGCCAGAGGGGTGAGAGGGCTACAACGATTGATACGACGCCCTCGATCGGAACGTTGGTGGTGGTAAAAAACCAGTACAGCACAAACGCCGAGGCGGCTAAGCCCACCGGAACGGCTGCTTGGTCGAAGAGTACTTCGAAAAACGCCTTCATGTTGTGGGTATTGTACTACACCCCGCCAGGGTGTGGCGGGGTGTAGTGGGAGTACGCGTCCCTGTAGAATGGGGCGCTCTTTGTGCGGAAATCGTTAGTCAGCGAGCGTGTAGGTCCCGTTACTCAGCCGCTTAAACAAATTCACATCCTGCAAGTTTACGATAATGGTGTTGTCTTTCACGTAACGCTCTTTTTTCACCTTGTCGATGAGTTCCTCGCGCGAGAGTGGACCTTCGGTTTTCAGAATATCGCGCAGCACCTCCTTCACCACACCAGCGGTGTAGCCCCACTCAGTGAGTGCATAAAGACCGCGGCCAACGAGGACAAAGCGCGAGTCCTTGATAAGTTCGTTGTGCGTGGTAGCGATGTGGGCCTGGTGACCAAACAGTTCAGAAATTGCTTCAGCTACTTCACGGAAATGCATGGGAGAGCCGTGGCGTTTTACCGTAAGATAGGCGTAATCACGAATACCCTTCACACGGATGTTGGGGCTATCAGCTGGACCCCAATCACCAAGGGGGTTGCGGCCAATTTGCTTGCTCATGGAAAGCCAGCGCTTGAGCACCTCCTCGTTGTGGCGCTCGGCAATGCCAGCGAGCTCGGTGCGGAAGCGCTGAATAATTTCAGCTTCTGAGACAAGTTCATCGCGCTTGAGCGACTGATGCACGCCGATAAGCGCCTTCTCTACGCCCTCAGCCACCTTTTTCTCGGTAAACCAGCGGTGGGTGTAGTGAGGGGTTTCTTTGCCACGATAAAACGGATCACCCACGACGAGCAGGAAATAGAGGTGGTTACGGACAATTGGGTCGTTTGAGAGTTCATCGAGGAGTACGTGCTCGGCGATCACTCCCCCACCCAACTGATCAATGAGCTTTTGTAGCTCAATAAAGAGGTCATAATTTTTCTTGTATTCCTCAGACTTTTGCACGGCCGCAATGCCGTAGTTCTCGATCTGGCGCACGCGCTCGCGGGTGATGCCGTAGGACTGGCCAATCGCCTCAAGGGTATACACCTCGCCGTCAGGTCGTAGGCCGTAACGCTTTTCAAGGACATCGCGGGCACGTTCCGGCAGCACTGAGAGCAGTGCTTTGGTGACTTGTTTTGGCTTAAAGGTGATCATATTGATGGTTATAATCTCTAATTCCTTAAATGATGCGCGAATATTTATAACATACCATTCTCCGACGGTCAACACCCTTATCCCCCCTCAGGGGCGATGAGGTTTAAAATCCTCCCGGGCACGTAAATAACCTTGGTCGGCCCCCCTGCTCCGATGCGGCCAGCGATGGACGTCTCAGCAAGCGCCGCCTTGAGCACCTCGGCCTCACTAGCGTCAGGGGAGACGGAAATAGTCCCACGCAGCTTGCCGTTTACCTGCACTCCGAGCGTGATTTCGGTATCGACGGCGAGCGCTTCGTCATAGACCGGGAATGACTCCTCATGGATGGAAGTTGTATGCCCTCGCTCATGCCACAGCTCTTCGGTGAGGTGCGGGGCAAAGGGTGCTAGGGTCCGCAGGAAGAGGTCGAGGGTGGACGTCGTGAGACCCACTTTTTCGGCATAGTTTACAAAAATCATCATCGCCGATACTGCGGTGTTAAATTTAAACTGTACGACATCCTCTCCAACTTTTTTGATAGTTTTATGGAGCTGCCGCGTGACTCCCTCACTTTCAACGCCCACAATGTTCTCAGTAAGACCATAGACGCGCTCAAGAAAGCGACGTAGCCCAGCAATGCCACCCATATCCCACGGGTAATTGTTGCCTTCGTAGGGACCCATAAAGGCCAGGTACATTTTCACGGTGTCAGCACCCACGAGCTTTACTTGTTCATCTGGGTCGATGACATTGCCCTTACTCTTGCTCATCTTATTTCCATCGGGGCCAAGGATGAGGCCGCGATTGATGCGCTTCTTGTATGGTTCGGGGTGGGCGGCAAGACCAAGGTCAAAGAGTGCCTTCTGCCAAAAGCGTGAGTACAGGAGGTGCATAGTGGTGTGCTCGGCACCGCCAAAGTAGATGTCGACTGGTAGCCAGTCCTTTTGCGCGGTGAGACTAGAAAGCGATGTGTCGTCGTGATTGTCGACGTAGCGGAGGAAATACCATGAAGAATCAACAAACGTGTCCATGGTCTCAACTTCAGGGGTCCAGCCCGCGCCAAAAATCTCTTCAGTGCGCTCTCTTAGTGTCGCGCTTTTAGCGAGCGGCGCCTCACCGGTAGGAGTGAAGTCAACATCTTCAGGAAGGAGCCATGGCAAATGCTCCTTGGGTACGGGATGTGCCTTCCCTTCTGGGTCATACACAATTGGAATCGGCACGCCCCAGTAGCGTTGGCGGCCAATCGACCAATCACGTAGACGGTAGGTGTTACTCATCCGACCACCCACCTTCTTCGTGATCGCTTCCTTGGCGACTTCAGAATCCATCCCATCAAATTCGCCAGAATTTTTTAAAATTCCTGGTCCTGACCAGCATTTTCTATGTCTACCTTCTCTAATATGTAATTCGTCACCCAACTTTTCTTGGGGCTCTACCACTTCAATTTCACGAAGGTTAAATTTACCAGCAAATACAAAGTCACGCTCATCGTGTGCCGGAACAGCCATAATGGCACCTGTTCCGTAGGTACTTAGTACGTAGTCAGCGATAAAAACGGGAATCTTCTCGCCACTACTAGGATTAATGGCGGTAATCCCTTCAAGTTTTACGCCTGTCTTCTCCTTGGTCGCGTCGAGGCGATCCTGCTCATCTTTTTGTTTAGAGGCAGCAACGTAGGCCTCTACCTCAGCCCAGTTTCCGATATGCAAATGATTTGCATTTAGCAGTGGGTGCTCGGGAGCCAGTACTAAAAAGGTGGCTCCGCAGAGCGTGTCAGGTCGGGTGGTAAACACGGTGACTACCTCATTATTTAATTCCTCCTTTCCGATTTTTAACTTAAAATCGATCTCAGCACCGCGACTTCTGCCAATCCACTGTCGTTGTGCCTCTTTGATATGTTCGGGCCAATCGAGGGCATCGAGATCGTCGATGAGACGGTCGGCGTAGTCGGTGATCCGGAGCATCCATTGTGGCATCTCTCGTTTTTCAATCAGGTCTCCAGAGCGTTCACAGGTGCCGTCAGTGAGCACCTGTTCGTTGGCGATAACGGTATTGCATCCGGGACACCAATTCACCACGCCTTTTCCACGATAGGCGATCCCCTTTTCAAAAAATTGCGTAAACATCCACTGCGTCCAGCGATAGTATTCAGGGTCGGTTGAGCTGGCTGTTTTGTTCCAGGTAAAGGCATTACCCATGCTCTCGAGCTGGCCCTTCATAAATTCGATGTTGCTCTCGGTCCACGTACGAGGATTTATATTGCGCTTGATAGCGGCATTTTCGGCCGGCAGCCCAAAAGCATCAAATCCCATAGGGTAGATCACCTGCTTACCGGTCATGCGGCGGTAGCGCACATAGATGTCCGGTACGGCGAAGGCGTACCAGTGACCGATATGAAGGTTGCCCGACGGGTAGGGCCACTCGACTAAGACATATTCCTTCTCTTTCTCACCGCGGCGCTCATCGACGTCGTAGGTGCCACTCGCACACCATTCTTCTTGCCACTTTTTTTCAATGGCACCCGCGTCGAACTTTTTATGCATACGTAACTGCTAGTATGCCACGATTGCAATAAATGTAAATCGTTGCGGTGGCACCTATGCTAGCAAAAACACCCTTACACCTATTATCTCCCAGATAGCTGTAACCACCCATGTAATGCCACGCCTTGCTCTGTCGCGGGGTGAGTTGGGCGGATGCTTTTACAAAGATTCTTCTTACTATCATATATGATAGTAAGAAGAATCTAACTGTTGAGCGCAGAAAATAGGCAAGATAGCGCTAATTTTAATTTAGTATTGGTACCAAAGTTTTAGCAAAGTTTTCTTGTCAAAATGACATGATAGAATATCTCGGTATGCCACTTTCAGCTGAAGATTTTCGCAACGAGCCAAAAGAGTTTTGTGAGTCTATTCAACTTGCTTATACACCTGAGTATTTTGCTATGGCACTCAGTTCTGGTGAGGCGGGTGTGGTCTACGCCATCACTCCACAGCACGCCAAGCGGTTTGCGCAGTACCTTGCTCATCAAGTAGCAGAGTTTGAAAAAGAGCATGGAGCAATCACCGCGCAGTGGAACCCTAATGTAGTGAGCCCGGTGCAACGACTCAATCGACCTAGTGGTAAAAGCTAAGCACTGTGCATAACGTGGGGACAAGGCTGTGTGTAGCAGCCTCTCACCTGCTACTCTTACTTTCAGGTATAGGCCTGGAAGGTCTTGTTCGTTATTGATGAAACATTACAAAATTTAATCAGACGTGCTGTAAAAGCTTGTGTGCGTGGTGGACGCAAGTTGTCGTACAAAGTTTACCTTTAAAAATATATTCATGATTACTTCTTCTCGCCCCTCTTTTATTCTCCCCTTCCTACTACTGTTAGCTGGCGCGCTCATTCTTCCTATCACCACCCACGCCCAGGTCAAAGCCCCTTCCGTCCCCCAACCCTCAGGGAGTACTGACATCGTCGGGATGAACCTCCAAAACCCTACGAGCACCAGCATACCCTCTGGTCCCGTCCAGTTCGGCCAGGTCTTTAAAGAAGGTGACCTCGGGGGCAACAGTGGTGTTGCTCTCAAGGTGAACGGCAGCACCATTCCCGCCCAGATTGACGTGAAGACCCGCCATGCTGACGGTTCGGTGAAGTTTGGCGTCGTCTCGGCAGTCGCCCCCACCCTTTCTGCCAACACCGCAAATCCTTCCATGCTCATGAGTGCCGCTAAGAGCGGCACCCCGATTTCTCTTTCGAGCCTCTCCGGTCTTGATATGGACGTCACTATCGCCATCCAAGGTGGTGGGACCTTCACCTACGACCTCGCGAGCATCTTTGCCCGGGAACTTGCAGCTGGCAAAGTCACCTACTGGCGCCAAGGACCCATCGTGACCGAAGGCCGCATCGACATCTACGTCACCTCCTCACTGCGTCTCGTCGTCGACCTCGCAAAGTACAGTGACGGTACCTACTGGGCTGACATCATGTTTAACAATGACCGGGCCATGACGGCAACGGGCGGCACCCTCAGATATGCGGCCACGATTAGCAACGATGGTAGAACTGTCGTAAGTCACCCAACCCTCACCCACTACCAGTACCAGCAATGGCACCAAGAGGTCTGGAGCAAGCCGGCGTCGGCCGAGATAAACGTACAGCGTGACGTACCCTACATCATCAGTACGGGGGCGGTAGCGAACTATGATCTCACTAACGGGGTTGATCAAAGTCTCATTAACCGGATGAACGAAGCGGTCAGTAGTGCTAACTGGAATAAGCCATTTGAGGCAAACTGGATCGCGAAGGCAATGGGAATGGCTGGCGGCCGTCCAGACATTGGCGTTCACACTCTCTGGAACACCGCTTGGATCATGACGCAGCACCCTATTTCAGCGAAGATGGGTCTCGGTCAAGCCAATGGTGCTGCTGCCATCACTTGGCACTACTGGGACGCCGCTAACAACACCTGGTTGAACACTGATCACTACCCTAAGTTGTGGATTGATGGACGCGGTGAGCCTGCTGGTGTACCGGGCGATCGAAACAGTGGCCGCCCTACCCAACTTCCTGCTGATGGCCATGGCTGGGGTCCCGACAGCTCACACCAGCCGAGTCTCAATTTTGTTCCGTACCTCTTCACTGGCAAGCGCTATCTGCTTGATCAACTCAACGCTGCTGCCTCATGGAACATTATGTCATCGTGGCCGTCGGGAGAGGAATATGGAAATGCTCGATTTCACGAAAAGGGCATTATTGTATCAAGTGCCTTTGAGATACGTGGCGGTGCCTGGGGTCTTCGTGGAGTGATTCAAGCAGCGTGGGCTAACCCTGATGGTTCACCAGAAAAAACCTACTTCACTAAAATTTCGAACAACAACATTGAGTGGTTAAAGAGTCAGATGGCATCACGTACTACGCTACAGGGAGACATTCACGGGTACAATCTAGGTTATGCCTATTGGAACAATCAAGCGATGTCACCATGGCAGAATGATTTTCTTCTTTCGACTTTGGTACAAGCCTATAACTTTGGCTTTACCAATGTGAAGCCGTATCTGGAGTGGTCAAAGAATTGGTATGTGGGACGCTTCATGAATGCTGACAATGGCTTTAATCCGCGCGATGGTGTAAATCACAATATTCCAAACAATCCCAGGCAACCAACTGGTGAATATAAGCGACTTACCAGTTGGCGTGATATGGGTGCTCATGGAATCGCCTGGGACTCGAATGGTTTCAGCGGCTGGACGCAGAGCAATGGTTACTTTGGTCAGCTTGGAATCATGAGCATGGCGCTGCTTGCTGATACGCTTGGTGATGAAAACGCTAAGAAGGCCTATGCGTGGCTTAAGACTGCGCAACCTTCATATACTGATGCCGCTAATATGTCCAAGGAACCAACCTTTAACATTGTGCCAAAACAACCCATCGCTCCTATGGCACCCACCACGGTCAGAGTTACTCTTACCAGCGATCGTTCTCTGGTGGTAGATGGTGAACAGGTTACACTTACATGGTCGAGTCAAAATGCTCGGAGGTGTACGGGAACAAGTCTTGATCCTGATTTTGTAGTAAATAGTACGAGCGGCAGTATAAAGGTTACTCCCAAAAAGCAGTCAGATTACATGGTTATATGCACCGGAGCCGGTGGGCCACTTGACTTTGCTGGTGACCTCAAGCGAATCCGCTTCAGTGCTAACCCTGTATCACCTGATGGTTCAGTCCTTGTGCCTGGAGGAACTTCAGTTTCTACTCCGGAAGGCGTGTGGACTTTTGGCACGGAAACAAATGATCTGGGTACCCGCACGTATCTCAACGGAAACCCAGCTGGTGGTGGGTACGGTACCGGCATCTACATCCTCAATGGAGGAAGGGCCTTTTTGGCCACGAAGAGGGATTGGTGGTACTACTGGGAAAATAATGACTGGCGTCCCCACTATGGTGGTGACCCCCGCACCCCCGCTACCCCTACCGCACCAACCGAGCCTACTACCCCGACTACCCCCACTACCCCTACCGTTCCAACTGACCCCACTAAGTTTGGTGAGGGCTCAGATATTTTGAAGGTAGGTCTCTCAGGTGACCTGTGGGGCGATCTGCCGGGCTTCAATGTGCTGCTTGATGGCAAAAACATCGGCAGTGGTCGAGTAGCAGCCAATGAAAAGCTTGGCCAGATTGAATACATCAATGTCCACGGCGACTTCAGTGACGGCCGGTCGCACACCCTCGTCATTCAATTCTATAATGATGCGTGGGGGGGCTCATCTGACACCGACCGTAACCTGTACGTAAAGTCACTAGCACTCAATGACAGCGATCTCAATCGCTCGGCGCGCCTTACCCAAAATGGCGAAGCCAGCTTTGTGATTTCAAGAAATGAGACCGTGAGTACAGTCAGTCTCACTGCCACTCCCTCTTCTATCCTACGGGGTCAGACTAGCATTCTGACTTTAGTAACCCAAAATGTGACAAGTTGTACCGGCACGGGAGTTACCGTCTCGGGCACAAGTGGTCTTCTTCCGGTGATGCCGACAGAAACCACCACCTACAAAGTGACCTGCACTGGTGGTGGTGGCACGGTCAGCGCTGAGACCACGGTCACCGTGTCGGTTCCTGTGGTAAGCACCCTCTTTAAGTCAGGCGATCGTGTCGAAACAACTAGTGTTCTTAATGTGCGCAGCATTGCTAGTTTGACTGGTTCGCTTCTCGGAACCCAGCCACTCGGCGCGCGCGGCGCAGTGCTAGAGGCTTCGCAAGTCGCTGACGGCGAGAACTGGTGGAAAATCGATTTTGATAGCTCCACCGTTGATGGTTGGAGTGTTGAGACCTACCTTACTAAGACCACTACCCCAAACATACCCCTTCCGACTGCTTCGCTGACAGCAAACCCTACCAGTATTCAGAAGGGACAGAGCACTACGCTCACACTGGTAAGTACTGATGCTGCGACATGTGCTACCTCGGGCTTTACCCTGGTTGGCACGAGCGGCAGTGCAACTGTCTCGCCACTGCAGAGCACAACCTACAAGGTCACCTGCGCAAATCTAAGTGGAGTAACAACTAAGGAAGTGACAGTGGCTGTTACGGACGCACCAGGAACATCAATCGGAGACCCTGAAACCCTTTCGCCAGACGGCAGCTCAATTTCTCCGCTGAGTGGTGGTAGTGTGCGTTCTCAGCATGGTAACTGGACATTCAGCGAGCGCAGCGGTCCGAGCGGACATCGCATTGCACTCAACGGCACGTTAACTAGAGGGGCGTCGGGTGTGCTCCTTCTCATTGCTAACGGCGGTCGAGTGTACGCACAAAACACTAATGGTAAATGGTTTACCTACAGTGGTAGTCGCTGGAATAGTAGTAGCGGACCCACTAGTACCCCACCAGTTCCTGTAGATGAGGAGGAACTACCACCATCATCAAATTCTGAAGTCCTTGTGTTTGGTGCCGGTAGCGACACGGTGCGCCTCGCGCTCTCTGGAGATATTTGGGTGTCACCACCGCAGTATGATCTCCTTCTTGATGGCAGGAAGATAGGTGGCGGATCAGTGTTTGCAGAGAATCGTCGTTCGCAAATCACCTATGTTGACGTGAAGGGAGACTTCACGAGTGCTGAACGCACCCTAGTAGTACGCTACTACAATGATGCCTGGGGTGGTTCATCTGACGCCGACCGCAACTTGTATGTTAAGTCAGTTGCTCTCAATGGCGTTGACCAAAATATGGCGAGCACGCTTAGGAGTAATGGTGATGCTAGGTTTGTGATTGGTAATGACCCTGACGAACCGCTCAATGAGGACGTGCCGCAGCCAGTTGCAACTAGCCCCACACCGTCTATTAGTGGTTCGGGCGGGACAAGCCTTACTTTGGAACCACAGCAAGGTGGCTTTGTAACCGATGCTGCCGGTAACCGCTGGTCGTTTGGGAACTTCGATAGTCTAGGACACCGTATCGCACTTAACGGCTCAACTTCACGCTATACAGGAGAGGGCGTTCTTATCCTCATTTACAACGGTAGGGCGTACTTCCAAAATAATATTGGTCAGTGGTTCTACCTTACAGCAACGGATTGGGGCGGTATTGCAAGTGACCCGCGCGCCCAGGTTCAAGGTATTGCTCGGGTAGTAAACTTCACCCAATTACTGTCTGCAGGAGCTACTGGCGATGAGGTAGAGGCGTTGCAGTGGCTCTTGACCGATCTCGGTCACTACACGGGAGCGGTAACAGGTCACTTCGATAACGCTACTACAGAAGCTGTAGAAGCGTACCAGGCAGCTCGTGGCCTCACTGTAACAGGCTCAGTTGGGCCGCAAACACGCGCCCTACTTAACTACGACTGGTAGAGAGGTACCATTGTTGGGCATCTCGCCACCCAAAACGCCACCCTAAAAGGGTGGCGTTTTTGGTGGCGAGAGATCTTGGTACTTCACGCGTCCTAGACCATAAACTCAATCACGTCACCATCGACGACCACATAGTCCTTCCCTTCGGTACGGAGTTTTCCCAGGTCTCGTGCCTTTGCCATCGAGCCAGCTTCAACGAGGTCTTTAAAAGTCACTACCTGCGCACGGATATACTTCTTCTCAAAATCAGTGTGAATGGCCGCTGCCGCCTTAGGCCCCGTGCTACCAAACGGCACCGTCCAAGCGCGGGTCTCTTTCTCGCCAGTTGTAAAATAGGAAATGAGGCCTAAGAGGCGATAGCACGCACGAATGAGCTCCTCAATGCCACTTCCCTGTGCTCCATACTCGCGACGGAACTCTAGCTTTTCATCGTCGCCGAGATCGCGCAACTCATGTTCCATCCCCGCGTCGACAACGACGTAGTGACTACCAGTAGTCTCAAAAAAATGGAGGAGCTCTTGCCAACGTTCGTCGTTCTGTTCATCAAGATTAAAGCCCCCGTGCTTCTTGTTACAGATATAAAGAAACGGCTTCATAGTAAGGAGGTGCAGGCCCTTCATGAGCGCTTCCTCCTTCTCAGTGAAGGTAAAGCGGTTGGCAAGCTGCCCGCCTTCTAGGTGTGGCAGTAGTCGCGTTAGAGCGTCAAATTCAATCGCAGCCTCCTTATCTCCGCGCTTTACCTCACGCTCGACATTTGCTTTGCGCTTCGCTACCGTCTCGGCGTCAGCCAAGATAAGCTCAAGGTTGATAACTTCTATATCAGCGAGGGGATCAATACCACCGGCAACGTGATGCACGTCCTCGTCTTCAAAAATGCGTACCACTTCGGCGATCATGTTGGTCTCGCGGATGTTCGCGAGAAATTTGTTGCCAAGGCCCTCACCCGCCGAGGCCCCTTTCACGAGACCGGCAATGTCGACAAATTCTACTACCGCCGGAATAATCTCTTTGCTCCCTGAAATGGCAGCTAGGGTGGAGAGTCGGTGATCGGGCACGGCTACAACACCGACCGATGGATCGATGGTTGCAAAGGGGTAGTTAGCGATAAGTACCTCGTTTTTGGTGAGGGCAGTAAACAGCGTTGATTTACCAACGTTCGGCAACCCCACTATACCAACCGAAAGAGACATAGCTCACCACCTTAGCAGAGTTCTGCTCGTTTGAAAATCATGTATACCCCTAAAACCACCACAAAGCTGGCTCGTACTCACAGAACACTACATCAACAGGCTCAATTTCAAGCTCTGAAGCCAGCTCTGCCCGGGCGGCGCGGCGACCACCAAGCTCATCGATAAGACTCTTTTCCAGAGCATCTTTCCCTGTATAGGTGCTACCATCGGCTATTGAAGCAATAGTCTCCCTTGGAACCTCACGCAGTGCGGCGATGCGGTCAACAAAAGCGTCGTGCACAACGGCTAATTCGCGCTCAAAACGCTCCCGCTCTTCCTCTGTCAGTGGTTTATTGGGGTTGCCGGCTTCTTTGAATTCACCCGAGGCAAGCTCTACAAATGTCAGTCCTTCTTCTTCATTTCGAACACTTTCCTCAACGTACGACATAGTGACACCAAGTGAGCCCACCTGTGACATCGGTGAAGCGATGAGATGATCGGTGGCAGCGGCCACGAGGTAGGCACCTGAGGCACCCATATCACCAATGAGACCAACCGTGGGTAACGACAACTCGTCGAGCATATCAGCGATAGCTTCTGCTGCCACTGGCGTGCCACCTGGTGAGTTGATTTCTACGAGCACCGCTTGAATAAAAAGATCATCTTCGGCTACAGCAAGAAAACGACGGATATCAGCGGGACTTATGATTGGTCCGTCCACAATACCCGTGAAGGGAGCAATAATGCCTTCAATGGGCAAGACAGCGACGTTGCAGGTGCCGTCACTCAGCGACGATTCTTCCACCCAAGCAGTACTAAGACCAACGAGGAGGACAATGGTGAAGACCACGGCAAAGATTCGCAACAGGACATTGCCGATTTCTCGTAAAAAGGAATGAGTAGGCATCTGCTTATGGTACCACAGCAGTGCATACTGCGGCTTGGGTATAAACAAAAAGCGCCGCGGGGAGAGGATTCGTTTTCACGATCCTCTCCCGCAACGCTCACCACCAAGCGGTCGCTGAGCTGCACCGCACGACGATGCTGGTGGCAGGCTGGCTACCGGCGTAACGGCCCCTTACCGTCCTGGTACGGTACTCCCCTTCTGCTCCCTCAGGACAGTGTGGCATGAGCCCGCTGGCTTGTTGTGCCCGAAAGAGTGCTTCTGCCACACCAGGCAGGTCACTCTCTATTTCCACCCAACCAACGCTGATGCCGCAGCCTGGCAACATTAGTAAGCACAGCAGCAGTGCAATGGCCCTCCTCATTAGTACCCCCTCCGCCTTGACCTGTGGTGCCAGTAGGGGTCATAGAATGGGTCATAGAAGGGATACGGCTGCACGGCGACCGGGGCCGGCCGGAACTCCCTTTCCGAGTGCTGTGAAGCGCCAGAGCTCATGCTTAGGGACCAGTCCTGCCCATCAGGCCCGGCGTTCACGTCGCCCTGAGCGACTCGGTAGGAGCCGCAGCTGGCTCCCAGCTGGTCACAGCCCGCTGCCACTCTAACGGAGGTGTGTACACGGCTGGCCATGCTGGCTGCCATTTCCGGGGTGGTGAGCCCCTGGCAGGCTCCCAGTAGAAGAAGTAGAAGACAAAGAGCACCGGTGCGCATTGGCGCCTCCATTCCATGTGGGCGTGATTGCCCACTACCTATCTACTATTATAGCACAAAGCAGCTAAAAAAGCAAGCAAAAGGAGCCTTATTTTTAGGCTCCTTTTGCCCCTAGTCGTTCTACTTCCTTCATCCAACTATCACGACATTTCTCATCAACCCGCTCACACGGTCCATAGGAACTCACGTCGGTCTTGATTCCAGCAAACTCCATAATGCCGTATTGGATTTCGTTGGTGTAATCACCAAACAGCCACCACATTTTAAAAGGCGAGTGCGATCCAGAGAGAATAATGACCCGCCCCGTCTTCCCTTTCAGGTGCTGCTCAACTTTCTTTGTTTCCTTGTTGAAATTAAACGCAAAACCCGGTAGCCAAAAACGGTCAAATAGCCCTTTTAAGATTGCGGGCATAGTACACCACCAGTTGGGGTACACAATTACAATATGGTCAGCCCAGCGAAAAGAATCCTGCAAAGCATGAAGATCGGGCTCAAGGGGTTGAATTTCCTTGTAACCTTTGTGAAGAATGGGGTCAAATTGTAGTTCCCCAATATTGACGCGGCGCACTTCGTGTCCGGCGTCCTGTGCCCCTGCCTGGTAGTGGTCGGCCACCGTTCCAGAAAATGAATCTTTGTCGGGGTGACCACAAAGAACGACGATCTTCTTGGGGATACTCATATGTGTACCAGTATACGTGTCAGAACCTATCTGCTCTACCGACTACTGTTGATTACTTAGTGTACAAACTTAGCGACCACCCTTCCGCTAGTGGCTCTCGTTACTCGTGGTACTCAGGTGCTGGAGTAGTTCTTCTGTCTTTCCGAGGCGCTGAGCAACAACGTACAAAGCAGCTATGTTATCTGGTTCCTGCCAAACGCTGTAGTAACGTGAACGTGCCGCAAGTGCGGTCAATTTTTCAGAAAGATTAATTGAATGTGTGGTTTCTAACCTGCGCACCGCCTCATCAATTCGTTCGCGGTCGTTACAAATGGTTCCACCCTTCTGTAGTGCGGCAATGGCTGCAAGATGGGCTGCGTCGAGCTTCTCTAGGCTGTCGCGCTCGATTCGTGCCTGCTCATTGGCAGCCAGTCTAGGATTAACTTCAGTACCTCCAACAACATACAACTCGCGTCGTGAGCGCATACAGCATTCTGGCTAGGAGCGGATCGAACCGTTTGGGTTAAACTTCCCCTGGCTGCCCATTTGCATGGCGATGAGCTTCTCTTTCATTTCGGGTGTCATGGCACCCATGATTTGGGTTTGGTACTTAGGCAGAACCTTCATCGCAGCGGCCATTTGATTATTTCCGTTAGCCTTCAATTCTGCCTGCATTTCCTTAGCGATTTTTTCAAATAACGCCGGGTCCTTCTCGAGCATGGTAAGGATCATGGCCTGCTGGTCGGCGGGCACATTCTTCATCTGTGACTGAACAACCTTTTTGAGAGCAAACTGCTTTAATTTTCCAAACATAGTGTCGCTATTGTAGCAGTTTTGTGGGAGCAGCGTAAAGAAATCTGCGGTGTATGCGTAGTAGAGGTGAATGTAGAGGCGTGTTCACAAGCTATTGAACCATTACGGAGGTTTTGACAAAACAAATAAATGTAGTATTATATGATGGTTGTAAGATAACTATTTAAAGTTTATGCGTGAACGGTTGACGTCCCTCTACAAGCAGTACGCGGGACAAACTTGGGTAAGAATTGCTGCTGTTATCCTGTTACTTGGGCTTACTGCCTCAGTATTTTTTGGCCCAGGTGGTGAGCCGGTCGTCGAGGTTTTGCCTGCTGCGACTACCGTTGAGGTGGCCAGCGTTCGTGAACTTGCCTCAGGGAGCTCATTTTCTGCGGTAGGCACGGTAACCGCCATCTCGGAAGCCCGTCTCGAGACGGAGGCCGGTGGTCGCGTTGTGTCAGTCACGACTGAAATCGGTGCTCGGGTCGCTGCTGGACAAGTGTTGGCTACCCTCGAGAATAGTGCAGAGCGGGCTGCCTTGGTGCAGGCCGAGGGCTCATACGAAGCTGCGGTTGCGGGAGCCAAGCAGAGTGATAGTGGGGTGCGCGGTGCGTCAACGGGGCTTGAGAATGCTCGCAATACCGCGAAAGCAGCCGTTCGGGCCAGCTTAACTGATGTTAGTTCAGTCATTGTGAAATCAATTGACCCATTTTTCTCCGACCCAAATAGCTTTGTTCCAGGGTTACGCATTGATGGTAACGCTCAAGTCTTGAATGCTGAACGTGTTGCCTATCAAAAACTACTTCCTGAATGGCAGACCCAGATAAATGGCCTGACAGACGAAAATCTTTACGACCAAATCGCCACGGCTGAGACACAGGTTACTCGAACGATTGCCTTCGTAGAGTTGTTTGTTGCTCAAACTAATAATGCAGATAGAAATGATACGCTATTTGGCGTACCTACAAATTCTCTTACTAATGGTCTCTTAGCGGAGAGTGCGCGACTCAATACCACCCTCCAAGCCCTGAAGGCTGCCAAAACTGGTTTGGCTGACGCTGAGGAAGCGTTAGCGCGAGCAACCATTGGCGGCACCTCTGCTGACGTATCGCTCGCTAATGCGCAGGTGAAAATTGCGCTTGGTAGCCTCCAGGCTGCACAAGCTGCCTACCAAAAGACGATCGTTCGCTCGCCGATTAGTGGCGTGGTAAACGCCCTCTATCTTAAGGCCGGACAATACGTGGGCTCTGGGCAGCCGGCGGCCATCGTCGCAAACAACAATGGTCTGGAAATTGCGACGGCGATCAATCAGGAGGAGAGTGCGAACCTCGCCATTGGCGATGAAGTTGTCATTGATGGTACAGCCAGTGGCACCGTAACGGCGATTGCTGGCGCCGTAGACCCCACGACGGGCAAAATTGCCGTCAAAGTAAGTGTGGCCGATGATTCAGAGCTACAAAACGGCAGCACGGCCACCGTACTCTTTATAAATGAAAACAGTAGCACTGAGACCAAGATCATGATTCCCCTTTCGTCAGTAAAGATGACCGGCAGTGGGCCGGTGGTTTTCAAAGTGACAGATGAGAATACGCTTTCCGGACGAAGTATTACCTTAGGAGCCATCAGTGGTGAAAGTGTGATTGTAGAAGAAGGCATTGCCCTTGAAGATCAGATTGTGGTAGATGCGCGAGGGCTCAAGGAAGGCCAAGCGGTAACCGCCGAGAGCAACTAACACTCACATCCATGCATTCATTTTGGCTATTCTTTTTAGAGAAGCGGCAGTTTAGTGTGCTTCTCATGCTCACGCTGGTGGGCTTGGGCATCTATGCAGTAAACATCATCCCCAAGGAATCTTTTCCGGAGGTGATTGTGCCAGTGGGAATTGTTTCAACAGTGTATCCAGGGGCTTCAGCCTCTGACATTGAAGAGCTTATCACCATCAAGCTCGAAGATGCGATCGCGAATCTTGATGACATCGAATCACTCACTTCGGCCTCACGTGATGACGTTTCGAGTATTAGCGTTGAATTTGCTGCCAGTGCTGATATTGATGAATCAATTCAAAAACTACGTGATGCAGTTGATAGTGCCAAAGGAGAACTTCCTACCGATGCCAATGACCCGATAGTAACGGAAGTTGATTTTTCCAATCAGCCGATCAACATTATTTCAATTTCGGCTAATCTCCCGCCTACCGCCTTCACTGCGCTCGGTGAACAGATTAAGGATGAGCTTACCGGTGTCACGGGTGTCTCTGACGTGCAGATTTCGGGTACCCGTGAGCGACAAATCCAAGTGCTTATCCGCGAGGAAGCGCTAGTCGCTTTTGGTCTTGGTGTGTCTGATGTAACTACTGCTCTTGGCCAAGCAAACTTGAATGTACCGGTAGGCGTTATTTCTACTGATGGTATTGAATATGCTGTTCGCTTCTCTGGTGAACTATCGACTATCGAAGATATTGAGAATACACCCATTCGGTCAGCATCGGGACAGCCCGTGTACGTGCGCGACATTGCGACGGTAAACGATACGGTCACCAAAGAGTCGTCAATTTCTCGTGTATCAGTGGATGGTGTCCCATCAGAAACCTCGCTTACGGTCTCCGTTTTTAAACGCGCGGGCACTGACGTTACGGTGGTAACTGATCGTGTACACGAAAAGCTCGCTGAGTTACAAGCAGAAGGTGGACTCTTAGCTGAATCACAGGTACTGGTCGTATTTGACCAAGGTGAGCAGGTGCGCAAGGACTTGGCTGGTCTTGTTAAGGCTGGTCTGGAAACCGTAGCACTCGTGGTGCTGTGTCTTCTCCTTACGATTGGTTGGCGCGAGTCGCTTGTCGCTGCCCTTTCTATTCCGCTGTCGTTTGTGATTGCTTTTATTGGCCTCTACGCTTCGGGCAATACCATCAACTTCATTTCCCTCTTTGCGCTCATTCTCTCAGTGGGTATCTTGGTTGACTCAGGTATCGTGGTCACAGAGGCAATTCACACCCGTCTGCGGAAAACGGGTAACGCCATGGACGCTGCTGAGAAATCAATTCGCGAGTATGCGTGGCCACTGATTGCTGGCACGATGACCACCATTGCCGTCTTTGCTCCCCTCTTCTTCCTCTCGGGGGTGACGGGTGAATTCATCGCGTCTATCCCCTTCACGATTATCTTTGTGCTCCTTGCCTCTATCTTTGTGGCGCTTGGGCTCGTGCCACTGATTGCTATCTACCTTACGAGCAACACTACACCGAACCGCTTTGAGAAAATGCAAGAGGAATACAACGTGAAGGCACAGGCGTGGTACCGGGAGAAACTCGTACGCTTCCTCGAAAGTCGCCGTAAGCAGCGGGTGCTTCTGTGGAGCATGTTTGCTGGTCTTATTCTAGCTTTTGCTCTGCCTATCACCGGTACACTCCAAGTTATTTTCTTCCCACCTGAGAACGTTGACTCAATCTACATCGAAATTGAAACCGTGCAGGGTACACCGGTGACTGAGACGGACCTTGTCGTACGCGCCGTTGAAGAAGTGCTCTACGAGAAGGACTATATAGAATCATTCACCACCACGGCTGGTTCAGGTTCTGCCTTTACCGGCAGTACCGATGCTGGCGGCCGCTTTGCCAACATTACCGTAGCGCTTAAGGAAGATCGTGAGGAGTCGAGTATCGATCTGGCGGCCGCTCTCCGCGAGAACTTCAAGGCCATCAAGGGTGGTCTCGTTACCATCACAGAGCAACAGAACGGTCCACCTACCGGTGCACCAGTCTTCATTAAGCTCAGTGGCGACGACCTGTCTGATCTCCTCTTGGTCTCAGACCGATCAGAAGCGCTTTTGCGCGATATCGAAGGAACTCGTGACGTGGAAGCCAGTAGCAAGAGTAACGCGACTGAGTATGTACTGACCGTTGATAAAGCTAAGGCCAGCGCGCTTGGCGTTTCCCCAGCGGCGGTGGGAGGTATTCTGCGCACAGCAGTGTTTGGTGTTGAAGCAACCACCATTAATCAAAATGGCGAAGACATTGACGTCGTCGTGCGGCTTGGAATTGACCGCACAAGCGGGGACACCACGGCCACACCAAACGTGTCGATCAGTGCCCTCCGCAGCCTTACGGTGCCCACCGTTACGGGCTCTACGGTGCCACTGAGTAGTGTCATTTCGGAGTCACTGGCGCCGGCGAGTGCGGCGATTAATCGTGAAGACCAGGAACGACAAGTGACTGTCTCGGCCTACACTGTTCCTGGCGTTGCCGCCGGTGAAGTGGTAAGTGCATTCAGGGCGCGCAATGCTGAGCTCGAGCTACCGAGTGGTGTCGAGGTGTCGTATGGCGGCGAGGCTGAGAACGTAAACCAGTCGTTTACTGAAATGTTCATAGCGCTTGTGGTCGGATTGCTTCTCATGCTCGCCATATTGGTGCTCTCATTCAATTCGATTCGCTATTCACTCTATCTCCTTGTCATTGTTCCGTACTCGCTTATTGGTGTATTCTTTGGCCTCGCGGCGACGGGGCTTGCGCTCTCCTTCACGTCCCTGCTTGGGGTGATCGCGCTCGCCGGAGTGATCATTAACCACGCCATTATTCTGATGGACTCGATGATTACCCACAAAGCTTCTGAAGGCACAAGCAATCTGCTGATTGACCAAGTGGCTGATGCAGCCGTGTCGCGCTTCCGTCCGATTATGCTCACCACCATCACGACGGTGGTGGGTATGATTCCGCTCTCAATGATTTCCGATTTCTGGAGCCCGCTGGCATTCGCCATTATGTTTGGCCTTACCTTCGCGATGATTCTGACCTTGGTACTCGTGCCCGTGCTCTACTACCGCGCCGAGCAGAAAAAGCTCTTGCGCAAGCAAGCGGCAGATGACTCGCTCCACACGCCTGTGCTTCTCTAAGTCAGCAACAATTAAAACAGCCCCGCTTTAAAAGGCGGGGCTGTTTTAATTCGGGGCAGTCTTCTATCTCCGCGATTTGAGGTGGGCCATCATGCCGTTTACTATAGCGATAGCGAGCAGCACGGCTGAGAGGTAGCCTAGGAAAAATGGCAGCGTGCTAAAGGTCACCAACTTAAGGGAGTCGAGGCTCGCCATGACACCAAGACTGTACCAGGTGGCAGCCTGGAGCGCTGGCCCAATGCTGCTGGGCATATAGTGGAGCGTCATCAAGGCGGAGTTTGCGTAAAGCACAAACACGAGTAGTAAGGTGGCGATAGTCATGGTGGTAAGTACGATAGTGCCAGTGGCGATGAATTCATAGCTAAAGCGCGCCAGTACCGTGAGGAGGATTACGACCATGGCGATACGGAGTACGTAGTACACCAGTCCCATCATATGCCGCTCCTTTTCGTCGATCACCCCGTCAGCAATGGCACTAAAGAAATTAACAATTGCCATGGTTGAAGTTCCTACCCCAAGTGATACCGCTACACCCTGCAATACCGCAGCCACGTTTACAAGTATTTCCATATGGCCATATGGTATCATGTGCCCGCATTTGACCATGGCGGACTATCGACACCTATTCTTTGACATGGATAAGACGGTGACGCCGGCTCGGCAGCCACTGTTGCCGGAGATGGCCTCCCTGCTCGGCGATTTGCCACACGACATAATTATCGTCTCTGGTGGAGAACGTAGCCGTATAAACAGCCAGATGGGCGCACTTCGTCGTTATACCTTGGCGCAAAATGGTAACCATGGTTTTGATGTTGCTGATACTGAGCTATGGTACCTGCCGCTAGAAGATCATCATCGGGCAGAAATCTTGTCCCATATCGAGCGTTTGGTGGCTGCGCTTGATCATGAATTGGGGCACGAATTCGTTCCTATAGAAGACCGGGGTGCGCAAATCACCTTTAGCCCAGTCGGCAACCACGCTCCGCATGACATTAAGAGCGTGTATGACCCTGATGCCAAGCGTCGCTTGGAGCTTCTTTCCCGCGTGCCACTAGAGTCCGATGAAGTGGTGGTAAAGATTGGTGGCTCAACTAGCTTTGACTATATTCACAAAGACCGTCATAAGGGAGCCAATGTCGCCCGCCTTATCGAGCACCAAGGCTGGAATACCGGCGACTGCATTTATTTTGGTGATGGGCTCTATCCGGGTGGAAACGATGAGTCAGTGATTGGGGTGATTGAGACGGTGCAAGTAGAGGATCATCTTGATACCTTTCAAAAGCTACAAAAACTCCTGAATTAGATTTTGACAAGTATTATAGTATGTTATATAAATAAATAGCGAGAGAAAACATCGCTACGTAGGTTCACTCTAACCAGCAAGGAGAGCTGACATGGGGCTCAATGATCTATATCGTGACCTCCTGAAACACAAGGTCGTCATGATTGAGGGAGAGGTGAATTTGGAAATGTTGGAGAGTGTCCGCCAGTCCCTCATTCTACTACTCGCAGCGGGATCACCTGATGTGGAAGTCCGCATCACATCAGATGGGGGTGCGACGCGGGTCAGTCTTCAAATCTGCGATCTGCTGCGCAGCTACCAGGGCAAGAAGACGGGCGTCGTATACGCCTTTGCACGCTCTGCGGGCGCCACTATCTTGCAGGCTTGTGATGATCGCGTGTGCCTCCCTCACTCAGTTGTGCTGATTCACCACGTGCTCGTCCAGCAAGTTTCACTGGACGACCTGCTCGATAAACGGCGCCTGGATAAGCTTAAGCAGCTCATGTTGGCAGACCAGGGCACTCTTTATAGACTTCTGGTTACTCGTACTGGCAGGAGTATCGCAGAGGTGCGTGCGATCTGCAAGAAAAACCGCGATATGACTGCGGAGGAAGCACTGGAGTTCGGGCTCATCGACCGCATTGAAGGTTAGCCAAGAGAAACCCACCCGCCCACAGACGCCGTTCGGCTCTGTCGGGCGGTTTCTGTTTATTGTAGTTTTTTTGATTTTAGATTCGCTCGCTCTACAACAGCACGGTGGCTTGGTTGTTGCTCACTTCAAGGGTGCCGGTAGTGACGGGAAAGCGTTGCAAAGCGCCACTCTCGTCGGTCACGACGAGTTCTCCTACCCGAAGGGGTGAAATAAGTGCTGTGTGCTCCGGGAGAATGGTCATTTCCCCATCGACACCAGGTACTACCATACTTCGCACAGCTCCAGAGAATACCGGACCGTCGATGCGGGAGATGGTGAGCTGAAAAATCTTGCTTGACATAGCGTATAGATTACTTTTTAAGTATTTCTAATAATGACTCCTTGGTCTTGCAGTAGCCATCAAACCACACATCTCTACAAACTTCATTAGTATCTTCGCAAAGTGCAAACAGTGGTCGTTGGCACGCAATTGCGTAGCCGATTTCTAGTGTTACGGATGGACCGGCGTAGCCATCTTTATTGAATATGAAGACAACGCTGCTGTTGTCAATTTTTCTAAAGTGATTCACTGCAAGCTGTTTAGCGAGTGCGCGGCGCTCATTGCTGTTCGCACTATTCCATACATCGTTCCCGACAAGGTCAGGAACATTTGCGGTGATTCCATTCATCTGCAAGAAAGCACCCCAGTCAGTCATCTCTGTGGCAAATTTCATGCTCCCGCAGATGGTCACACTCTTCATAAATTTCGTTATACCACCTCATCAATTCCACCTTTCATGTAGAACGCCTGCTCACCCTTATCATCATGCTTGCCGTCGAGGATTTCGCCAAAGCCACGGATGGTGTCAGCGAGTGATACGTACTTGCCTGGTGAACCGGTAAATACTTCTGCGACTGAGAAGGGCTGCGACATAAAGCGTTGGATCTTGCGGGCGCGGTACACGGTTGTCTTGTCTTCCTCCGAGAGTTCTTCAATACCAAGAATGGCAATGATGTCTTGGAGGTCTTTATAGCGCTGGAGCACCATTTTGACGCCTTGCGCGACGCGGTAGTGCTCTTCCCCGACGATCATTGGGTCAAGCGCTGATGAGTTACTTTCTAGTGGGTCGATGGCTGGGTAGATACCGAGTGAGGCAAGCTGACGTGAGAGCACTACCGTCGAGTCGAGGTGAGAGAAGGTAGTGGCTGGCGCAGGGTCGGTAAGGTCGTCGGCGGGTACATACACCGCCTGCACCGAGGTAATCGAACCCTTCTTCGTTGAAGTAATGCGCTCCTGCATCTTACCCATTTCCTCAGCCAGTGTAGGTTGGTAGCCCACTGCTGATGACACACGACCGAGGAGCGAGGATACTTCCTGTCCGGCCTGGGTAAAGCGGAAGACGTTGTCCATGAAGAACAGTACGTCTTTACCATCACCGGAATCGCGCAGCGCCTCGGCCATAGTGAGGCCGGTTAGGCCGACACGAGCACGCGCCCCTGGCACCTCGTTCATCTGCCCAAATACGAGGGCAGTTTTGTCGAGTACGCCCGACTCCTTCATTTCGTGGTACAGGTCATTACCTTCGCGCACGCGTTCGCCCACGCCGGCAAACACGGAGTAGCCACCGTGCTCAGAAGCCACGTTGTGGATGAGTTCTTGAATGAGCACCGTCTTCCCTACTCCAGCACCACCAAAGAGGCCCACCTTTCCACCTTTGATGAAGGGGGCGAGCAGGTCGACCGACTTGATGCCGGTTTCGAACACTTCGGTCTTGGTGGACTGTTCGGTAAAGGCTGGAGCACTCTGGTGAATGGCGCGGGTAGGAGTTGACTTACTAGTACTCTCCTTACCGTCGAGAGTCTCGCCAAGCACGTTGAACAAACGTCCTAGCGTGGCTTCACCTACCGGCACGCTGATCGGTGCACGAGTATCCTTTACCTCCATGTCGCGCGTGAGGCCCTGGGTGTCTTGCATCGCAATGGCGCGCACCCGACCAAGGCCCACGTGCTGAGCAACTTCAAGCGTGAGAACTTCGCCATCCTTGCGCGTGACCGTAAGGGCAGAAAGAAGGGCTGGAACGCCGTCCTTAAAGTGAACGTCGACAATCGGGCCGATAATTTGGGTGATAGTACCTTTTGTGCTCATAGGAATGTTTGTAATGGTTGATAATTTATTACTGACTCAGTACCACTGAGTAGCGAAAGCCCGGGAAGGCACTCGCTACCCATCACTACTGGTTGTTCAAGTAATTTGACAAGATTGATACCAGGTTAAAAATAATTACAAGCAATAAGATCGAGCCAAGAATGAAGGTCAGGGTATTAATTTTCTTAAAAAAATTACTAAAGAATTTAAAGTAAAATAATAGTGGTAATAATAGCGGTATACCAAAGAAGATAGTAGACAATTCGGTAAAGAAAGCCCAATCTTCAATTGGAATGGTGCACCTATATCCAACACCTATTGCTCCTTCGCAAAAGTACAATACAAATGCAGCAGAAATCCACCATGAATGTGTAGTAACAAAAAGTAGTACCCACCCAAAAAACTTTTGTGTTGGTGTGTACTCCTGCTTAGCTACTGGAAGGTTTGGATTATCTAACCTATCGGTATCTATAAGAAACTTTGTTAGCCAGTCGTACTTTTTTGTTGATTTCTTATCCATGACTTAGATGATTTTAACGTCTTGTCTGACGTGACTCAGTACCACTGAGTGGCGAAAGCCCATAAAGGCACTCGCCACTTGGTGCTACAGTGCTTTTTGAACAAACTCAACAAGGGCAACGGTGATTAGTAAGAGTATTTGAACAGAAACGAGGCCAATTAGCGTATCAATACGGGTAAGTTTTTTTGATAGCAAGAGTAGCAACCAAGCAATCGGTAGCGTACCGGCGACAACGTACAACCAAGAATCAAGGCCAAGATAGCGAACTGGAGCGTACGTTTCAAGCAAGGTGCACGCGTTCCCTGCTTCGCTTTGGCAAGTAAAATATATGAGTGATGTAATAATCCACCATTCCGAAGCCACCACAAATAGTGCTAGTAGAAATAATGTGCTCAGCAACTGATAATGCTTTTCCATGCGTAATTTACTCAGTACCACTGAGTAGCGAAAGCCCAACAAGGCACTCGCTACTTAGTATTACTTAAGGCCAAGATAGGCAAGAAATATGAATCCACCAATAAATACAACGAAAACAGTAAATGCTAAAACCTGTTGGACTATTTGATAAATAGATTGTAATCGGGGGTTAGTTTTAGCAAAATATTCTAAAACTAACATTATGATGTTGGCGACGACAACAAACAAGAAAGACCACTCTATAATTTCCAAAGAATAAAGTATAGCTGGAAAATCTAACGGTACACCACCCTGCTGTAACTTTGAAGCTACGCCACCACTAGAGAAGCTGTACCATAATCCCAAAGGGACAATTATGCTTGGAATTAAGTCTTTCATACTATTTCATCGCTTCCACACCAGCGGTGATTTCACTCACCTCAGCCGTGATGGCTTGCTGGCGTTGCTTGTTGAACTTAATGGTGAGTGCCTTTACTACCTCCTTACTCTTGTCAGTCGCGTTCTTCATCGCCACCATGCGCGCTGAGTGCTCGGACGCTTTGCTCTCGAGGAGCGCGTGGTAGAGGATGATCTGCACGAGCTGTGGCAGCAGCGCCTCGAGCACCACTTCCGGTGAGGGTTCAATGGTGTACTCACGGGCGGTACCCACCTCATGCTTTACACCACTGTACTTCCCCATCCGTGGGGCGATATCGGCGGCAATGCGGTGGATTTCTTCGGCCCGTAGCGGCAGCACGTTGCGTACGGTAGGAGCCTGTTCAAAGGTGGAGAGAAAGTTTTGGTGAATGACAACCACGCTGCGGTAATCGTCATTTTTGTAGGCATCAATAATCATGGCGGTAGCAGCTTCGATATCGGAAAGGCCCACACCATCGGCGACGTTGGTAAACTCGGCGATCAGCTTCTTGCCCTCACGACGAGTAAACTCCACTGCTTTGCGACCAAAGGCCACCACATCGACAGTGCCCTCGCTACGAAATAGACGCTCGGCTTGCTTCAAGACCGCACTGTTAACGCTTCCGGCAAGGCCCTTGTCGCTCGTCACAATAACCGCGAGCACTTTGCTACCTGTGCGTGCTGCCATAAGTGGGTGGGAAACCCCTTTGCTTCCTACTATAAGACGCTCAAGCATAGCGGTAGCACCGAGTACGTAGGGGCGCGACGAAAGCGCGCGCTCCTGGCTCTTGCGCATCTTCACCGCCGAAACCGACTCCATGGCCTTGGTGACCTTGCCGGTTTTCTTGGTCGAGACTATTTTGTTTTTAATTTGTTTGAGAGCCACGGTGATTTACTTAGCGTAGTACTGTGGGTGTGATTCCTTAAATCCAGCGATGAGGCTGCCGAGGGTGGCGACAGTTTCGTCGGAGAGCTCACGCTTCTCCTCAATAGTGTCTACCACCGCCTTGTTCTCACGCTTCACAAACTCGAGCCAGACAGTTTCCATCTCACGCACTTTGGCTACCGGTGCCCCATCGTAAAGGCCGTTGTTGGCTGCGTAGAGGGAGATTACTTGGAGGAAGAACGGCATCGGGTCGTTCTGTGGCTGCTTGAGAAGCTCGACGTACTTGCGGCCACTTTCGATGCGATTCTTTGTCTCTTCGTCGAGGTCGCTCGCAAACTGCACAAAGGCTTCGAGCTCACGGAACTGCGCGAGCTCGAGACGAATCTTGCCCGCTACCTTCTTCATGGCTTTGGTCTGCGCCGAAGAACCTACACGAGATACCGAGATACCGACGTTGAGTGCTGGGCGAATGCCCTTGTTGAAGAGGTCGCCTTCAAGGAAAATCTGACCGTCGGTGATGGAGATGACGTTGGTCGGAATATAGGCTGATACGTCGCCCTCTTGTGTTTCAATAATCGGAAGCGCTGTGATCGAGCCACCACCGAGTTCTTTGCTAAGCTTCGCTGAACGCTCGAGGAGGCGTGAGTGGAGGTAGAAGATATCGCCGGGGTACGCTTCGCGTCCTGGTGGACGACGAAGGAGAAGCGACATCTGACGGTAGGCATTGGCGTGCTTACTTAGGTCGTCAAATACGACGAGTACATCCTTGCCTTGCTGCATGAAATATTCACCGATAGCAGCTCCCGCAAATGGGGCGAGGAAAAGCATTGGCGAAGCCTCAGAGGCTGAGGTAGCCACGATGGTGGTGTACTCCATAGCGCCAGCCGCTTCAAGTTTGGCCATGAGGCTCGCTGTTTTAGATCGCTTTTGTCCGATAGCGACATAAATACACAACGGTCGCTTCTCTTTTGGCTCGTACTTCTGGTTGATGATGGTGTCGATGGCAACGGTCGTCTTTCCAGTACCGCGGTCACCAATAATAAGCTCGCGCTGACCACGGCCAATCGGGATCATCGAGTCGATCGCTTTGATACCAGTGTGAATTGGCTCATTTACCGCCGAGCGTTCCATTACGCCGTAAGCCACGCGCTCAATCGGCATCTGTGCCGCCGCTTTGATAGCACCCCGTCCATCGATCGGTACGCCAAGTGGCGAGACCACCCGCCCAACGATTTCCTCACTTACGGGAATCGACAGGAGCTGCCCCGTGCGGCGCACGCGCATACCTTCAGTCACGCGTGAGGCCTCACCAAGTACCACCACCTTTACCGTGTCCTCTTCCAAGTTGAGAATGAGGCCGAGGAGCGTATCCTCCTTTCCGAGCGTGGCAGAGAGTTCCTGACTGGCGTCGGTTTCAAAGATTACCATTTCCATCATCTCGGCCGCCGGAAGACCATCTATCTCAGCAATACCGTCACCAACGGCGGTGACGATGCCGATTTCTTCTGGCTGGCTCGATGAAGAAAGTCCCTCGATTTCTTTCTTGATCTTCTCAATGATGGTGGTGCTCATAAACGTGGCTAAAAATAAAAGTAAGTAAAGGTTAGGCGTTGGTCACTCGGTCGTAGAGTTCTGTAAGGGCGCGTTTGTACGATGCATCGACGCGGCGGTTGCCATGCTCGACCACGACACCCCCGATGAGTGCTGGACTCACAACCGTGAGCGGCGACTCTGATGCACCTAAGGTGGCGAGGTGTTTCTTGATAGTGGCCGTCAACTTCTCGACATCATCTTCACGCGCTACATACACACGCGCACCCTGTTTGGTGTTTCCGTTCTCTAAATGGCGCAGCACACCGCGCAAAATAGTTGGAAGCAGGCGAAGATGGTCGTGGGTCTTAAGCGTGCGCTTAAGACCATCAATCACCTTCGCCGGAGCAGCCCCCTCAGCGAGGAGTTGTAGAACGGCGGTGATGTAGTGTTCGCGCATAATGGTGAGAATCGCTCGGGGTGCTGACTAGGCGCGTTCGCGCAGCAGCTTTTCGGTCGCCAGAAGAGCGAGCTTGGTGATTTCGGCCTCACTTTCCTTCTCGGCGCGGCGCCTGGCTTCCAGGGCGCGTGCTTCCGCCTCTGCTACAATAGTGGCTGCCTTCACTTGCGCTGCCTTGGCAGCCTCTTCGCTTACGCCGGCGGCGTGAAGACGTGCTCGCTCAGCAATCGCGGTCGCTTCACTCTGAGCGGTGGCGAGGGTAGCTTTCTTCTCACCCTCCGCACTAGCCTTGGCGAGCGCAGCTGCCTCGGCATCAGCCACGCCCTGCGCGATTTTAGCCGCGCGTTCATCAAGGAGCCGCAACACAGGCTTGTACAAAAAGTACGTCAGCGCCGCGAGGAGTAGGCCAAAGTTGACGATTTGAATGCCGATGAGTCGCCAGTCAATCCCGAAGGCTTCGATGATTTGATCCATAATTAATGTTTGTCTTCTTTAATGCGTTTAGCAAGTTTGTCCATTTGCAGGGGGAATTCTGTCTCTAGATCAATGTTGAGCGCTTGCGCTACTCTGATAACTGACCATAGACAGTCACACACTTCATGCTTGAGCTTCTCATCCAAGTCGTCGACAGGCTTACGCACTCCGGCTTTCATCATCGTGAGGCGCGAGAGTGTTCCTACATCTTCCGTAAAGCCTTGCACGTAGTCTTGGAGTGACCACTGTGGGAATCCCTGTTCCCTATTCAGATCTTTATACAAGTCTGTTACAAGGTCGGCTTTTTGAACAAACTCCTTAAACTGCATGTACTAAGCAAACTTGATTACGAAGGCAACCACAAGAGCAAAGATGGCAAGTGCTTCAACGAAAGCAATACCGATGAACATGGTGGCCTGGATCTTTGGTGCTGCCTCTGGGTTGCGGCCGATGGCTTCGAGAGCCTTCGATACCAGCATACCAATGCCGATACCAGGACCAAGCACGCCGATACCGGCAGCAATCGCCATAGCAACGGCCTTTATTGCGTCAGAATCCATCGCGGCGATCTGAGAGGCTACTTCTAATTCAGTCATGATAAGGATGGTTTAATGAGTAATCACTACCGGACAAGTACGAGGCGCGCGCCCACGGGTGGGGCGAGACTCGTGATTATCTGCTAGCCACGTTAGAAAGAACTACTGCCTCTGTCCTAGTCACCCACACTACCTCACCAATAGAATATTTCATACTTTCTAA
The DNA here is from genome assembly GCA_022841645.1 of Minisyncoccota bacterium. GTDB lineage: Bacteria > Patescibacteriota > Minisyncoccia > Phycocordibacterales > UBA918 > OLB19. The sequence continues at coordinate 69,702 of JALHRC010000002.1, read as the reverse complement.
CGTGGTTAATGCGGTTCGGTCACGGCCAGTTTAATAAAGAATAATGTCAGTACCGAAAAAATGAAGGCCTGGATGAATCCGACAAACACTTCAAAGGCAATGAGGGGCACCGGCACCACGTACGGCACAAAGAACATGATGACGACGAGGAGCGTTTTGCCAGCAAAGATATTGCCAAAAAGACGAAAGGAGAAGGAAATGAGACGGGCCATTTCCGAAATGAGTTCGATGATGCCAATAATAAACCCAAGTGGTGAATGGAAGTTGAAAAACTTGCCGAGGTAGCGGAAGGTGCCCAGCGCCACTACCCCGGCCATTTCGATGGTCACGAAGGCGATAAGCGCAAAGGCAAGGGTGATATTGAGATCGGTAGCTGCGGGATAGAGCCACGGAGTGAGGTGGCCTAGGTCGTAGGTGCCAAAGGCGGTTACGCCCGGTAGAAGCCCCACCCAGTTGAGGGAAAGGACAAACAGGAAAATCGTCATCACGATAGGAAAGTAGGTGCGGGCGAGCTGCTTGCTCTCCAGCACGTCAGCCATGTAGTCGTGGACGCCACCAACTACCATCTCAAAAACATTTTGGAGTCGTCCGGCGGGGACAAGGGCGAGTCGGCGGGTACCCACGAGCACGAGGACGAGGAGAAGTCCCATAGTGAGCCAAGTGGTGATCATGGTGGAAGTGATAGGTACTCCAAAGGTCTCCCCCACCACGTATGGTGCGAGCTTTACCGAAATACCCTCCGCGGCGTATGCCGTTTCAATCAGACCAAACATGGCAAATGACACTCAAAAGCCCCGCTTTTGCGGCTGCATGGTAGCAGATTATGGCTGTATTAACAAGCCACTTACTAGATTAGTTTGTCCCAATTAACTTAGATCTGATGGCAAAAGCAATGGCTGCCAGTATAGCCTCATCTTCACCAATCTTATTAGCTATACTTTTAATAGCGTCCATGTCATCAGGATTAATATTCTTTAATTGCTCTCTTAGTTCCGGCGAGTATTCAAGCTTTTTTCGCACCTGCCCGATGGTGACACCTTCATAGCGCTCCTTCCATGAGCCAGTACCTTCCATCTCAATCCTTCCCACAATCTTCTCGGGGTTGCTGCGAATTGCCTCTTGTCTTTGCCATGTCATATACCTAGCAGTATAGCATTGTGTTTTGTGTCAGTTCTGTCGTCATTGTTAGTTCTTGCGCCGCTCAGTATGTAGTAGCATAAGCTAGCAAGGGCCGCAGCGAATGCTGCGGCCCCACAACTGCCCTGTCCCCTAGTGGATGCACGCGCCCTTGTCATCAAAGACAAAGTACGTGCTGGAGCTCTGAGCCTCCCGCCGACCTCGATTGTGGTCGCTTGCGATTCGAATCGCTTCTCGCCTCTCACTATAGTTCCCGACACAGCAGGCGCTGTAGTCGAGCGGACCATCCCCCATGCAGTGAATGATGCGGAACGTACCTTGGGGAATGTCCTTCAAGAGCTCTGGATCCATGATTCTACTCCGCTCAATGGGTACAGCAAATACATGTTTACACAAAGCCATAGAAAGTCAAGATGTTGATCTTGACGGTCACCAAGCTATATTGTTTCGCTTTGCTCAGAATTTAGCAGGTCCTTGTGGTCACCAGTCACTTAGTAGAATCAAGCACTTCGTGCTGATTCTACTAAGTGCTGTCGACCCCCCCTTGCGGTTTTCTGCTCTATGATGAACAGAAAACATCGCAGTGGCTTCCACCGAGACCCATAAGTGACATTGGTCACTTACTAAACTAAAGGCACACCCATTGTTATGGGTGTGCCTTTAGTTTGTCTCGGTGGACTATAGGGGAAATTTATCGAACCAGTTTAGGGAGTATCTAATGAAGTTTTGGGTGACATATCAAGCGTGCCCTACCTTGCAACAGATTTTGTAAAAGAATATTCACTCCATATCATTACAAGGTTTTAAGCATCTGTCGCATTAATTCTATCTCCGCTGCCTGCGTCTCCATAATTGCCTTGGTCAGATCTGTGATTTCTTGATTTTCTATGTATGGTTGTACACTTTGTGCCATCATTATTGCTCCCATGTGGTGCATAACCATATCTTCGAGAAAGACCTTATCTAGAGCAGCTCCCCTGAGAGTTGAGAGGTCACGCATCATAGGTTTGTAGTCTTTAGGATCAGCTACATATGCTTCCCCGTACCACGCCTGATACCACTCCTTCATCATAGCGATCTCTTTCTCTTGTGCCACGATGATGTCTTCAGCTAGTTTCTTGATTTCGGGAGTTGAACCGCCACGAGCGATCACCTGCTTGGCAGTATCAACTGCTTCTTGGTGGTGTGGAATCATACCCTTAAGAAACTCTCGTTCACTCTTTACCATCATCATTGAGTGATCCATACCACCCATCATACCCATGTCGTTGTTTGCAGGGGCGTTACCCATTAGTGAACCATCTGGCATACGGTGCATCCCTACTGGTACGTCATCACCCATATTCATACCCATTTTGGTATCAGTATCCTTATTTGCACCAAAACTATACGCTACGGCACCAACGACTAAGATTCCGAGTCCAATAATTATTGCGATTGATTGATTTTTCATAAATTATTTTATTACATAACCATCATGGTCATACTGTTAAACATTGCTAACATCCAAAGACACATCATTATCATAAAGATTGCCTCAATAATGGTGACGGTCGAGAGCGGAAGTTTGAAGTAGGTCCCGAGACACACGCAGTGCAGGGTTTCTTTTTTAACCATTGACTGTAAAGCGCCGATAAGGCTAGCACTATAGATAAACAAAGTGATGAGAGTAGCAGGTAGAATCAGAACTTGAAGTATAAAGAGAATACCGAGAGTGATCTCTAAGAAAGGGTATACCTGAGCATAAACGATGTTTCGTTTTGCCAGTGGATCGTACATTGCAAATCCCTCTGCAAATCCAACTACATCGGATAGCTTGATGACCCCAAAGAATATCAGAACCCAGCCCATAAGGTGTGACATATAGTCAGGGTAGGCGTGAAATTGTACCGAATAAAGCGAAATAAGTGCCGCCACCAAGTATATGGTAGTGATCGGCCAGTATGACCACACACTTACTTTTGCTACGTGATGAATTTTTATTGCACTTGATGTTGAGTGATTATGTTCCATACTATTTACGCTTTAACCGATACACCTGTAGTATTTCTCCGACTGGCTTTGTTACGTTACCCGACTTTATCTGATTAACTACACAGTGAGAAAGATGTTCTTCCAAGAGTACATTTTCAATATTTGAAAGAGCTTGCTTGATGGCTGAGGTCTGCGTGATGACATCAATACAATATGTGTCTTTCTCAATCATGCCTTGCAGTCCACGTACTTGCCCTTCGATAATTTTGAGGCGACGAACTAGCTTTTTGTGTGACTCTTTCATACACACAATTATACCCCCTGGGGGGTATTTTGTACAAATATTTGCTCCGTGAAATATACTCGTGGACCCTAGCGGACTTGAACCGCTCACCTCTTCCATGCCATGGAAGCGCTCTACCGGATGAGCTAAGGGCCCTTGCTAACGGCGCGGGCAGTATACGAAATAAGTCAGCAGTTGAAAAGCATTAACAGCCAGCACAAAGCTAACAAAAAGTTTTTTGAGACCACTGTTATCATATATGATAACAGTGGTGACTTAAGTTTCTCGTGCAGCAAAACAGCCAGAGCAAGGACCGTTTGATTAGAATAAGCCCTATTTTGCCTTCCAGTCGGTAATGACGAGTGGAACTATTATTCCTCAATGATATCTATATTTGGGGGAAGATCTACTCTGGAAACCCTAATTTTCTCTAGGGGCTTTACATTGGTAGAGCTTGTATATTCTATTCCTTCGCTTTTTCGGCTGTTAAATTGACCTCTATCAAACACATAGACCCACCCCGCTGCATCATTTTGTAACTGATCAAGTGTATCTCGTGTTGCTCTGTAAGTACTCCTTCCGTTGGTAGCCTCTGCTCCTGATCGATATCCCTTAGGGCAATTAGTTTTATTTATTAACGCCATGAATATTGCATACTCTGCAACAGAAGAAGCAAAGACTGCTGGATCACCGTCAGGATGGTTTTCACCATCAATAAAGTTATGTGCTTGTCGCGGTTCAAATTCCTCTATATCACTATCTGATCCGTGAAATACATAATCACCTGTTGCCTCTAGTCGAAGAAGTTCCTGTTTTTCAGGTGTGAACCGTTCTGGATTTTCTAAACTCATATCTTATGTGTATCTTAACAAATCGCAGCCAGTTGTCATTGGTGGCATTGGAACCTCGTTTGCTGTTAGGCAGCGTTGAAGTATTGCAAGAAGCAGCTATTATAAAGACACTTGTCAGGAGGCTTCGGTAGCTACGGATTGTCTGTAGAGGTAAAAACGGCCCGAGTAAGCATGCATCTGTCCGTTAACCCTACGTTAACCGCGCAAGCCAGGGTGACAATCGGAAAGACGATAAGGTGGTATCAGTTTTTGGCTGGCACCACCTTTGTTCTTTGTAATGACCTCATACAGAAGTACCGTGATAGGATTGGGGCATGAGAAAACTTTTCTTGGCGATTATTATGCTTTTGCCTCTTATTCTCCCTTCCCTCACGTACAGCTGTTCTCCTCCACGTCTACCAAATGGAGATATAGACTGGAGTACTTCATTCACTAACACCCAGTGGAGTCTTAACTTCTCCACAGAACCTGGGTGGAAACCGTACACAACTTTTTACCCATATAATGGCATCATTGGTCCTGATTGTAGCGTTGATAGAAAGTTTGTCGTAAATGTATTTTACATCCTACCAATTATAGCTTTGATGGTTATATGGATAAGAACGAGGCGTACTAATCAAAAAATCGACGTGATCTAAAGTTGGAGATCTCAGTTAAGCGAACATGTGCCTAAAAGGAATGGATTTAAACAGTTATATAACACATGTGGAGCGCCGTATACCACTATGCCAACTCGTTTTGTTGACTTGACGACAACGCCTTGTACGGTATGATACATCGGTTCTCATCGGGCCCGTAGCTCATTTGGTAGAGCGCCTCATTTGCACTGAGGAGGCGGGGGGTTCGAATCCTCTCGGGTCCACGAGTACAAAAAGCAGCACCCCACAAGGGTGCGTTTTTTGTTCGTGGACCCGAAGCACAGTGCCAGTGCACTGTGCGTGAGGATTCGAACCGGCGGAGTGTTGTTACGAGCGCGTTCCTGGCGCGAGTAACCACGAGCCGCGTCCAGCAGTACCTATGAGCGTAGTGAATTTAGTAACCGCTGGCTGTATGGGACGATGTTCGAACTTTTTTGAATATACAAATAGTTTGAGCCCGACCGCACGCGCGATCGGGCTCAGAGAACATCTGTTCGCCTACGGCGTCTCTGCCCAGAGCTTCTTGGTCTCAGCAGCGAGCGTCTCGTCGGGAACGAGCGCAACAATCCAACCATTGACAAAGCTCGATTGGTGCCAGAAAAGCTTTTCTCCAGGCGTCTGACCTCTGAGGAAATTCCCGAGCGCAAGCTCGATCATTCGCACGACCGACGTCGGCGTTGCTTGTGTACCAGCATGCTTGGTGAATTCCGGGTAGAAATTCGTGCGGAGATGATCTGTGTCATAGACCCCCGCGAGCCTCTCCAGCATGGTGTCAGCCTCGAGGAGGACGAAGTGGCTGTCGGACATGAAAGATCTCTCTTCCTGATTGCAGGTAACGTACAATTACCATATAATATACATTGTGTCAATGCTGGCCGTCTGGGACTCGAACTCAAATGCCACTACTAGCACGTAGCTGTCTCCACCAAGTGCACCACCAGCTCGTCTAAACTGGCCCCCACAGCCTGCATGGCCTTTGGGAAGAGGGATTCGGCAGTGAGGCCAGGCAGCGTGTTTACCTCAAGGAAATAGGGCTTGCCATCGCGGATAATAAAGTCGCTGCGCGAGTACTGGGCGAGACCGAGCTCGTCGTGCACAAAGCGAGCAATTTCTTCGATCTGCGCCTTTTCGTGGTAGCTAAAACGGCCGGGGCAAATCTCCTCGGTAGCTCCGTTGTACTTGACGTCAGCCCGGAAAAACACCGCATCAGCAGGTGGAACGATCTCGATCACCGGCAGCGCGTAGACTGGCTGTCCCCGGTAGTCGGAGAGCACACCGCAGGTGGCTTCGCGGCCGCGAATGAACTCCTCGACCATCACTTCATCGGACTGCGTGAAGGCATCACGAATGGCTTGCGGCAACAGAGCGGTATCGCGCACAAACATGGTGCCGACGGAAGAGCCACTGGCCACTGGCTTTACAATGTACTGGGGGCCAAAGGCGTCAATAATCTGCTTGGCTTCCATATCGGCGCTGTAAAATTTTTCTTTGCGCAAATGGCGATGTTTGGCCATGCGGATGCCGTGGGCTTTGAGTGCCTCCTTAGCGAGGATTTTGTTGAAGGCAATGGCTGAGGGAAACGAGCGACTGCCGGTAAAGGGAATGCGGTGACGCTCAAACAGTTTTTGAATAGTGCCATCCTCGCCGTACGCGCCGTGCAGTGCAATGAATACTACGTCCACCGCTTCGAGCGCTTGTTCGGGCCGGCGCACAAAGCCTTGTTCAAGCCACTCGCCTTCCCTGGTGATAATGATGTCTTTGGCGGGATAGCCAAGATTACGCAGGGTGGCGAGTACACCTGCCCCGGTGCGCAGCGAAACATCGTACTCAGCACTAGGGCCACCACGGACAACAGCGACACGTTTGTGACTCATATACCCTCATTATAACACTCACTCCTTAGCGTGCGTTACGCAAGTTCTGGGTACGACGGTCGCGGTGAAAAGCGAGCGAGAAGCGGTGTGCTTCGGCATTGGCGTGGAGAATTTCGAGTTTGTGGGTCTTTACAAAGGCACTGTCGCCAAGAATATCCTTTGGTTTGTGACGATCGTCTTTCACTACTGCTACTACAGGAATAGACAATCCCAGGGTACGTATAAGTGCTTCGGCGACATTACGCTGTGCGACTCCACCGTCGACTACAATAAGCGTTGGAAACGGCCACTCGGGGTGCGTAAGGCGGCGACTGAGGACTTCATGAAGGGCGGCTGGGTCGTTGGCATCCTTAAGGGAGCGGATGGTGAACTTACGGTAATCTGACTTCTTGGGCTGGCCATCTTCGAACACGGTCATCACTCCCACCATGTTGCTGCCACCTAAATGGGCAACGTCGTAGGCTTCGATACGCACCGTGTGCGGGCTTATAAAGCGCTCAGTGTCATTCTTGATGAGGGAGACGTCCTGGATATGCTGGAGGGCAAAGATGCGCTTTTTGATGATGTGGGCCTCTTCAAAGCGTTCAGCCTTGGCGAGTGCTTTCATCGTGACCTCGAGCTCTTTAATAAGCTGCCCCTTCTTGCCCTGGAAGAAGAGCTTGATGTGGCGAATGGTGTGTAGGTACTCTTGGCGTTCGTGGGCTTGCGGGTAGAGGCCGATCTGGCGATTGAAATCGATTTTGCCGCGAGCGAGCTTGCTCGTCTCGCTGCCGATCGGGCGTTCAGTGTCGTAAAACTGGAAGAGTTTGCGCACAATCTTGAGCGCCTCACGAAACAAGGCGCCGCTGGGGAACGGACCGAAGTGATAACTGATCTCATTTGGGGCAAAGCGTTCGTGTAGGTCCTTGCCGCGGACGACCAAGACTCGAGGCCACTCCTCCTTCGTGATAACCAAGTGGTTGTAGCTTTTGTCGTCCTTGCTGCGAGTATTGTAGCGCGGCTTGTGGCTGCGAATGAGGTTAGTCTCGAGGATGAGCGCCTCGAGTACACTGTCGGTGGCTGTCCACTCTAGTGACACCGCCTCGGCCACCATGTTTTCGATTAGCTCGCTACGCTTTTCTTTTAGGTCGGGAGCGAAGTAGCTGCGGGTACGGCTCTTAAGTGAAGTGGCCTTGCCAATGTAGAGGAGGCGATGGCGAGGACCATAAAAAAAGTACACCCCGGGGGCGTTTGGGAGGTCCTTACACTGTTCTTTGAATTCCGCAAAAGTCATTTGACAAAATATACTAGCGTTGTATTGTGGTTATGGCAAGTACCAATAGAAAGCACAAGCAAAACGGAGGGAGCGATGAGTTTTATTATCGGCTATGTTCTGGGTGTACTAACCATCCCCGTACTCTTCTTCGTCCTGGACACTCATGTCGACGATGGGTCTGGGTGGGCGCCGGGGCAAATCATCCCACTGAAGTCCAGTGAGATCGATGAGTTTTTGCGCGCAGGTCCACACCAACGGACCGGGGGGTACAATGGGGAGTGAGATGGTACTTCTTATCTTGCTCGTGATTGGCTTTACGAGCCTTGCCCTATATATGTGGCAGCTGTGGTTTAAGTAATCGGGTGGGCGCGCTGGCGAAGGCTTGCGCGCCCTTGGTGATTTAGCGAAGTACTTTCGCCAGATACTTCCCAGTGTGGGATTTTTTGCTTTCAGCCACTTCTTCGGGAGTTCCCTTGGCCACCACGTCTCCGCCACCCACGCCACCTTCGGGCCCGATATCGATAATGTAGTCAGCACACTTAATGAGATCAAGGTTGTGCTCGATCACCATCACAGTGTTGCCCTTACTTACAAGCTGCTGAAGAATTTCAATCAGCTTTTTTACGTCATCATAGTGAAGACCAATGGTGGGCTCATCGAGGAGGTAAATGGTTTTCTGCGTGTGTGGCTTATAGAGTTCTGAAGCAATTTTTACTCGTTGTGCCTCGCCACCCGAGAGCGTGGTGGCGCTTTGTCCGAGCTCTAGGTAGCCCAAGCCTACATCAAGCAGCGTCTTGAGGCGTTCTTCGATCGAGGGCACGTCGGCAAAGAACTGGTGCGCCTCCTCGATGGTCATATGGAGTATTTGATCGATGTTTTTCTTTTTGTAGGTGACTTCGAGCGTCTCCTTGGTAAAGCGCTTGCCGTCACACACGTCACAGGTGACATACACGGTCGGGAGGAAGTGCATTTCGACGGCAATTTCGCCATTTCCCTGGCAAGCCTCGCAGCGGCCACCTTTTACGTTGAAGCTAAAGCGTCCAGGCTTCCATCCGCGAGCGCGCGCTTCACCTGAGGCGGCAAAGAGGTCACGAATGTGAGAAAACGCTCCCGTGTAGGTAGCCGGATTGCTACGTGGTGTGCGGCCAATGGGCGACTGATCAATCAGTATTGAACGGTTAACATACTCGGTACCCGAGAAGCTCGCGCAATTGTACGTATGCGGTGTACGGTAGCGCTTTTCGAGGCGAGACTTTAAATTGCGGTCAACAATGTCATACATGAAGGTCGACTTGCCTGAACCTGAGACACCGGTGACGCAGATGAGGCGCCCGAGCGGAATATCAACATTGAGATTTTTAATATTATTGGCTTTGCCACCACGGATTTTGAGGCTACCTCGCTCGGCGGTGCGGCGTTCAGGGATCTCGATACGCTTCTCGCCGCGCAGGTAGGCCAACGTTGATGAACCAGAGGTGTTCTTGGGAGCGTCAAGCAGCGGTTTTAAAAAACCGGCCACTACCACTTCCCCACCATGAACTCCAGCCCCCGGGCCGATGTCGATAAGATAATCAGCAGCAAAAATAGTGTCTTCATCGTGTTCTACTACAATGATGGTGTTACCAAGGTCACGCAGCTCCTCGAGCGTCTTGATAAGACGGTCGTTGTCTCGTTGGTGGAGGCCGATGGTTGGCTCGTCGAGCACATAGAGCGCCCCTACGAGGCCGGAGCCAAGCTGTGAGGCGAGGCGAATGCGCTGTGCTTCACCACCCGAAAGGGTGTTGGCACGGCGGTCGAGGGTGAGATACTCGATGCCCACATTATTCATAAACTCGAGGCGTTCAATAATTTCACGCAAGGCTGGCCACGCGATGTCCTGCTGTTTTTTACTGAGTTTAAGCCCAGCGATAAACGTCGTGGCCTCCTTCACGGTCATAGCAGTGAAGCCAACGATGTTGACGCCAAGATTACTCTTGCCGTCACCTCCGAGGTAGACGCGCATAGCCTCAGGGCGCAGACGGGCCCCTTTACACGACGGACAGACATCACTTTGAAAGATGCCAATCATGCCAAGGCCGTTACATTCAGGACAAGCACCGTAGGGTGAATTGAATGAAAAAAGCCGTGGCTCAACTTCGGGAAATGATGAGCCGTCCACCGGACAAATAAACTTGGCTGAAAGTGTCCGCTCGCTTCCATCGGGACTTTGTACCTTCACCAAGCCGTTCGCTTCGCGCAACGCCAGTTCAATGGCCTCTGAAAGCCGTTCGCGCGATCCTTTGGGGTCATCCCGAAATTCACTCACATAAATATCATCGATGAGCACATCAATATCATGCCGCTTGGTGCGGGAGAGCTCAATTTTTTCACGCAGACGTTTGATTTCCCCGTCGATCTTTACTGTCTCATAGCCCTTTCCCAGTAGGTCGTAAAGGAGTTGGTAGTATTCACCCTTGCGACCGACGACCATGGGCGCAAAGATAGCTACGCGTCCTTTCGAGAGTTCGATCCCCATCACTTTCTGGGCATCCTTCTTGGCGTTCTCGACCTCACGTTCTTCGATCGACTTCAAAATCATCCCCAAGATTTCGTCTTGGGAAAGCTTTTGGATTGGCACATCAACATCGAGACAGTACGGCTGGCCGACGCGCGCGTAGAGGATGCGCAAGTAGTCGTAAATTTCAGTGATGGTTGCGACGGTTGAACGGGGATTGCGTGAAGCTGACTTTTGATCAATCGAGATGGCAGGTGAGAGGCCGGCGATTTCGTCGACATCGGGCTTTTGCATTTTGTTGAGAAACTGGCGCGCGTAGGGCGAAAGTGATTCGACGTAGCGACGCTGCCCTTCGGCAAAGATGGTATCAAAGGCGAGCGATGATTTCCCTGAGCCTGAAGGGCCGGTGACAGCGATCATCGCGCCCCGTGGCATCTCGACGGTAATGTTCTTTAGGTTGTGGGTGCGGGCGCCACGAACAATAATCTTGGCGTCTTTGGCACGCCTTTCACTCATCTCCCACGAGGTCGTGGAGCGCTTTTTTGCTGGTCCGCTGGCCATAATATGATGAAATCGGCGTAGTATAGCCTATTTTTGAGCTTTCTTAAACCGCACCACCACATGTGTGCCGATACCCTTAATGGATTCTACTCCGATAGTGCCACCGAGCTGCTCCACCATAAGTTTTGTAATCCACATGCCGAGGCCCGTGCCGGTGATGCTCTGGGTAGCGGCATCGCCGACGCGCGAAAACGGTGCAAAGAGACGAGCCTGATCGGCCGCTGACATACCAAGCCCCGTGTCTTTGATGCGTAGCTCGAGGGAGAAGGAGTCGTCTACGAGGGCAACCTCAATGCGCCCCTCTCTGGTGTACTTAATAGCGTTACCTACGAGATTCGTGACGATTTGTGTGAGGTGCTTTTCGTTTCCCATCACTAAAGGAAGGGGCTCAGTGGCGGCCACAAAAAGAGTGAGGTGCTTCTCCTCAGCCACTGGTGCTAGTTCCGCTACTACTCGCTTCACGACACTATGAAGGTCGGTAGGAGCCAGTATGGGAGGAGCAATTTCGGCGCGTAGTCGGGCGGCCTCGAGGAAATCACTGACGAGCGAGACCAAACGTACTGAAGACTGTTTTATATTGGTCGCCTGCGTGCGTACGAGAGCGGGCAACACACTGTTTTCCTCAATCATACTCGCGTAACCCCTGATACCAGTAAGTGGTGCGCGCAGTTCATGGACGACGAGACTGGTTAAAAGCGACTCCTCGCGTAGACGGGCGGTCGCCTCCTTGAGGCGACCGCGTGAGGCAAGCCCAGCTGCCACCAGGTAGGCACAGAGGAGAATGAAGCCAGCGTGCACACCGGAAAGGGCATAGATGGGTGTCCGCTCGGCCTCTAAGGCAGCGTCAAAGCGAGCACGCGAGAGTTCGGAGTGAATATAGTACGTGGTGCCAGCGGGACTGGTTACTGCACTATAGGTAAGCCATACGCGCTCCTCCCCTACCCTCAGTTTGTGCACGAAAATTTCCCCGGGAAGCGTGAGCGCGGTGCGGTAGCGTTCACTGACGGAGGTAACTACTGTCCCTACTGAAGATGACAATTGGCCCGTGGCAGCGACGAGTAACAAAGTGTCGACCGAGGCCTCGGTAGCGACGGCGAGGGTGCGCAAATCAGGCGAGGTGGAAGCGAGGGCATGTAACTCAACAGAAAGTGGCACACTACCCGTCACCCCGGTGCGGAGACGATTTTCAATTGCCTCATGGATGGCATCTAGGCGCTCGATTTCGACCTGCTCGAGGGCTGAGTCGGCTACAGTCGTGGTGCGGTAAACCACAAAAAGTAAACCAAAAGGAATTACAACGGCGAGAATCACGACGAGCCACAATTCGCCGTGCTGGTAGATAGCACCGAGCCCCTGGCGCAGCAACAAAAAAAGGCGCGAGAGCATACGGCTAGTGCGTAGCGGCGGGACCAGTTTCGGGCACGGTCGGTGGTGTACGGCGCAGCATCATACCAAAGATCAGTAAGATGAGGCCAAACGCCAGCACGCCGAGGGCGGCAATCACATTGTAGACTTCGCGGACAACGATCGGCTCGCCGGCGGGGGCTGTGGCCGCTGGGGCTTCGCTGGCTTCCTCATCGGCTACGGTAAAGGCTGAGGCCTCCTTTATGAAGCGGAAGGGAGCACTCTTGGCCATGATGGCACCTTGGTTGTCGGTGACTGCGACATACACTTCGTGCGAACCATCTTCGAGTTCCTTATCAAATTGATAGACGAAGCTTCCGTCAGCTTCAGTGCGAATGGTGACTACAACCGGCGTACTGTAGATGAAGAGCGTGACAAAGCTGCTCGGTAGAGCGCGGCCCCGGATCTCTGCTTGCACTGGTGGTGTACCACGAGAAATGTCAGTTTCAACCACGGGAACAACAGTATCTATAGCCAAAACGTCCGCACGCTCAAAGCCAAGATCGCGCGGAGACTCGTAGGTCATGACTGCTTCGGCGGCGGCGCTGTGGGGGTCATAACCCCTCATGATTTCAATGCCGTCGTTTATGCCGTCGCCGTCAGTGTCGGCGTTTTGCGGGTCGGTGCCGTAGAGGGTTTCTTCATCGTAGTCGGTAATGCCGTCACCATCGGTGTCGGTGCGTGCCTGTTCGCTGCTGCGCTCACGCAAGAGTGTTTCAAACGTTTCAACTTTCTCAGTCAATCGCTTGAGCTCCCCCTCGATGGCCACAGCCACGGTGTCGGCTGATGAGTGTTCGTCGCTGTCGTTTCTCTCGACTGCTCGCTGGACCATTCGTTCTTTAAAGGTTGCTAAGTCCTTGCGTGCTACCTCACCCAAGACCGGGTCACCACTCTGGAAGGCGCTGGCATAGCGCTGCAAAAGTGTGTCGAGTTCTGACCGATCATCCTTTAAGAGTTCACTCAGTGGTGCATCGGAAGCAGTGGTTGGTGTTGAGCTGCCAGTAGCCACTTCCAGTTCTTCTGAATAGGCGCTCCGTGAAGGGAGTGGTACGGCTTCCCTCTGCAGCTCGTTGATCACCTCTCTCGTCGCCACGGTGGCTACGGTACTACTGGAACGCTCACTTAAAGTCCTCGCAGCATCTTCGCTCACTCGAACAGTGTAAGGAACGCGATTGCTTTCCTGGAGACCACGAGTGTTCTTGTAGCGCGCAAAAAATACGTATTCGCCGGCTGGCTGTGTGCTGGGTTTGAAGGCCAGTCGCCACAGATGGTCCTCGCGGCGCTCAGCCAGACCAATAAAAGTTGGGGTGGTGGCGTTGCGGCGCTGGGCATAGACCTCAACAAACTGTGTGCTCGGAGAAAGCAGTGAAAGTGTCACAACATCACCAACATTCTGCGGTGAAAGTGAGAGTACGCCAAATTCAGCAGCTGGTGAGGTGGGCGCTTCTTCGACAACTTCTGCTGTCTCTTCTTCGTCTGCGCTCTCCTCTTCATCCTCAGCAGTCTCAGAGTCGGAAGGCGCTTCGGTAGCGCTCTCCGACGCAGCGGTGGTGCGGGCAGAGATAACAAAGCGGCCGCCCGTAGCTAGGAGTCTCCCCCCGTCGCGCTGCGCCACACCACGAGCCCGCAGTTCGTATTCGTCAGGCGAGAGTTCCTTGGGATTTAAAATGAAGGTGTGGTCAGAACCAGCGGGGTCGCCAGCGAGCTGTAGAACAACGCGACTGCCGGTGCGCCGCGACTCGGCGACAACAGATAATTCCTTGACATACTCAGCCCGCACAACAAACGTGGTTTCAGTAAGGAGTGGTGAGGTGGGATTAGTAAGAAATGTCACCACCGGTGGTGGCACGAGGGTGTTCGCTGCGGGGCTCCGTAGTGAGTCGGTCTTAGTAGCGCTTACATCGGCAGAAACTGGTGTGGTGGCGGTAGTAGTGCCGTCACGACTGCCGGTAGTGACTTCGTCGCAACTGAGGGTGCCACACAAAACTGCCGATTGCAGTGACTGCCAACTAGGGTAGGCCTGCACGGCATGGACAGCTAGGACGCCCGAGCTTACTAGTACGAAAAATAGGCCAGCGTAGGTAGCCGTCTTGGCAGCGTAACGCGGAAAGCGTTCCTGGTACCACTGCTCAAGCGCCGCTGCCTTATCGAGTACACGAACACTCCAGTTGCTTGGGACCGTGACAATCGCCGCTTCTTCCTTTGGTGGTACTACTCTGGCTTCGCCCTTGGAAACATTCACTGGGCCGCCACTAAACATCTGCTCGACAATTCGTTCAGCGATTTTAGCTCGCTTTTGTGCATCAGTGTTGGGTGCCTTAGCCTTCGTGTTACTCACGGGACGCTTTGCACGAGTAATCTTCTTCGCCGGTGGAGCTGCTTTGTGGGAACGAGGCACAGCCTTTTTGCGAGCCGGTGAGGAAGTCTTCCCCGTCACTAAAGGTGAGGGTGACACAGTTTCTAGCGGCGCAGATTTGCGTGATGGACGTTCAGCCATTTGTGTACAGTATAGCTCTAAGCGCGACCCTAAATGTCGCGCGCTGTCGATAACTTTTGCCTAGAGTGGCGGCTTATTTTTTGCGACGAGGTACTTTGCCCCTGCCCTTCTTCCCTTTTTGCGATTCTTCGAGGACTTTTATCTCATCGCGAATGATAGCGGCGGTTTCAAAGTCTAAAATTGCTACCGCCTCCTCCATTTGCCGACGTTTGTCAGCCATTACTGCCTTTGGATTCTCCTCGAAGAGCGCCATATCAACCTTAAGGAGCGTGTCGATTGTTTCATCGTGCTCTGTGCGTAATTGGTCAGCAATTGATTTAATTTCCTTAGCAATTGTTGTGGGGGTGATGCCGTGCTTCTCGTTATACGCCAGCTGGAGCGAGCGGCGACGATTGGTTTCTGACACTGCGTACGTGAGGGCGGCTGTCATTTCGTCGGCGTACAGCACCACGCGCCCACGTACATTACGGGCTGCCCGACCGATAGTTTGGATGAGCGCTGTCGGGCTACGCAAAAAACCTTCCTTGTCGGCATCAAGAATAGCGACCAGTTCCACTTCGGGGAGATCGAGCCCTTCGCGCAACAGGTTGACGCCCACCAAGCAATCGAACACCCCCTTGCGGAAGTCGGTGAGAATTTCAATGCGCTCGAGAGTATCAACATCGCTGTGGATGTACTTGGTTTTAATATTTCGCTCGGAAAGGAACTCAGCCAAATCCTCGGCCATTTTTTTGGTGAGGGTGGTGGTAAGTACTCGAGCACCACCTTTGATTACCTTTACTGCCTCTTCAATAAAATCCTTGATCTGTCCCGGGTAGGTGCCCTTTTCAGTGACGGGTCGCATATCGATTTCGGGGTCGATAAGCCCGGTCGGGCGAATGATTTGCTCGACCATGGGCACCTGAGTTTTTTCTGCTTGGGCGTATTCGTATTTTCCCGGAGTGGCTGATGTATAAATGCGCTGCCCTACCCGCTCTTCAAACTCAGCGAAATTGAGCGGGCGGTTGTCGATTGCGCTCGGCAGGCGAAAGCCGTGCTCTACAAGCGTATCCTTACGCGAGCGATCACCAGCGTACATACCGCCAATCTGTGGAATAGTGACGTGTGACTCGTCGATAATGGTGAGAAAGTCTGGCTTTCCGTCCTTGGTGTGTGGAAAGTAGGACAGCAACGTGTACGGTGCCTCACCTGGCTGACGGCGATCAAAATGGCGCGAATAATTTTCGATACCATTGCAATACCCCACCTCGCGGATAAGCGCCAGGTCGTGTTCGGTACGGCGGCGTAGCCGTTCGGCCTCGAGAAGCTTCCCTTCTGCTTTAAATTTCTTAAGCTGCTCATCGAGCTCGAGCTTTATATCGGCCATCGCTACTTTACGTTCGTCTTCAGGCGTCACAAAGTGCTTGGCCGGAAACAGAAAAAAGACATCTGGCTCGTCGATAATGGCCCTCGTAATGCCGTCGATACGGGTGATCTCAGAGACTTGGTTACCCACAAAGCCAAGGCGATAAATAGTGCGTTCGTTGGTAGGCATAATCTCAATCGTGTTACCCACCGCCCGGAAGTGGCCAGGGGTGAGGTCGGCGTTCGTACGTTCAAAGTACATATCAACCAGTACCCGCAGCATGTCAGTGCGGGTAGTTTCGTAGCCACGCTCGATCTTGCGGTGTACCTTCATGTATTCTTTTGGTGAACCAAGACCGTAAATACACGAGACCGAGGCCACAATGATCACGTCTTGCCGCGTAAGCAGTGCTTGCGTAGAGGCGTGACGAAGACGATCGATTTCTTCGTTGATCATCGCTTCCTTCTCGATGTAGGTGTCCGAAGTCGGCATATAGGCCTCCGGCTGGTAGTAATCGTAGTAGGAGACAAAATAGTGCACAGCATTTTCAGGAAAGAAGTCGCGGTACTCTTGCGCCAGTTGAGCAGCTAGCGTTTTATTGTGGGCAATCACGAGCGTTGGCTTTTGGACGTGCTGAATGACATTAGCCGCGGTAAAAGTTTTACCCGAGCCGGTCACACCTAAAAGCGTCTGGTGCACATGTCCAGCTTCAACACCCTTTATGAGGGCCTCAATCGCCTTTGGCTGGTCACCAGCCGGTGTTTTTTCAGTGGAGATTTTAAACATGACTAGCGATTCCTGCAGCACAGCAATTACGAATCTTTAAAGTGTACCAGAAAGCAAATTTTCGCGTAACCGCTTAGTAAAGTTAACAATAAAATGAAGGTTGTGAATGGACGCCAGGTGCGCCGCGAGCATCTCATGGCTGCGGAAGAGGTGCGAGAGATAGGCCTTGGTAGTGGTGCGGCTGATTTCACAATTGAGCGATTCATCGAGTGGTGAGAGGTCGTATTTATACTTCTCACCCTTGAGGCTAATTTTCTTGGGCCCTTCACTCGTGTGGATATAAATAGTACCGGTGCGCGCCAGGCGCGTCGGCGCAACGCAGTCAAAGGTATCGCAGCCCATGGCCACCCCTTCTATAATGTCTTCCGGTTCGCCAATGCCTAAAAGGTGACGGGGTTTATCCTCGGGCAAGTTTTCATTCACTACGCGTAGTGCCTCACCAAGATCATCCTTACTGAAACAACCGCCAATACCATAACCGTCAAAGTCCATAGCGGCTAAGGTGCGGGCGCTTTCCGCGCGAAGGTCAAAATGTCGCCCTCCCTGCACGACACCGTAGAGCCCTTGCTTCTTTTGCGCCTCATAGTTGAGACGGTGAGCGCTGATACTGCGCTTGGCCCAACGGTGCGTACGGTCCATCGCTTCCTTTTGGTAGGCATAGTCGGCCGTAGGACTGGTGCATTCATCAAACGCCACGATAATATCGGCACCGATGGCGTGTTGAATTTCAATCGAGCGCTCGGCGGTGAAGCGGTGCATACTGCCGTCGATGTGAGAGGTGAAGGTTACCCCATCTTCGTCAACAATGCAGAGCTTGCCATGGACGCTCGCTAGCTCCTTGGTGTAGACATTGAGGCCGTGATACTGCTCAGTCGCCTCGAGATCACCTTTGGCAAACTTAGTCACCCCTTTACCAAAGGCAGCCCCCAGAGAAAATACTTGGAAACCGCCCGAGTCGGTCATCGTAGGTGTCTTCCAGTTGGCAAATGTATGAATCCCACCAGCGGTCTTGATCAACTCGTGACCAGGCTGGAGAAAAAGATGGTAGGTGTTCGAAATAATTGCTTGTATGCCCACGTGCTCTTCTAGGTCAGATGGCTTTAAAGACTTGATAGTGCCACGCGTGCCCACAGCCACAAAAGCCGGTGTTTCAATGTCGCCATGCGGGGTATGAATAACACCAGCCCGGGCGAGACTCCCGGGCTTTTGCTTTATAGTTTCAAATGTAACAGGTCGATCAGTCATCACTCAATACTCACAAGTTCAATGGAGAAGACCAACGTGGAGTTTGGTGGGATAGGACCCATGGCGCGCTCGCCGTAGCCAAGCGACGCTGGAATCACCAAAATGCGCTGTCCACCAGCTTTCATACCAAGAAGACCCTGTTCCCAACCAGCGATGACGCGACCCTCACCGAGAGTGACGGCAAAGGGAGCGCCCCGCTTCTGCGAATTATCAAACTCCGTGCCATCTTGAAGAGTGCCAATATAGTGCACGAGAAGCGTGTCGCCTACTTTTGCCTCAGCACCAGTGCCCGGAGTGATGTCTTCCACAACAAGGCGAGTGACACGACCTTGAGAGTCGACAGCATCCATCAGTGCATCAACACGCGCTGTGCCAGTAGTACCATCGCCCTCTACAACCACAGTGCTCAGTGCCGCTGCTGTTTGCTCACCTGAAGTGGCTACCCCCAAAATAGTCGTTTCCACACGCAAAAGGTACAGCGCTACTGCCATTAAGATAACGCTCGCCCCCAGCCCGATTGCTTCGAATTTACTTACCATATGACCATTTTTATTGCACAATAATAGCGCTTTTTGAGGATGTTGCAAGTAGATGAAGCGGTAGCACGCCGACCGCCACGTAGCTACGTAGCATTGGATCGCTACGCAATGCTACACTCTTCAAAAATTCTACTCTTTCATCTGCGGTCATAGAGCGCGGTTGGGTGCGCGAGTCAGCACTGGTGATGGGGTGAAGGGATAGTGTGGGGGTGGGTAACCACTCGAGCTTTAGCATGAGTCCGCGTTGCACTTCCACGCTAAAGTATTGGTCGAAAATAAAGTTGCCAAGTGAGTACACAACTGGCACACCGTTAATCAGTCCAATTTCCTGTACGACGTGTGGATGGTGGCCAACTATGAGATCGGCGCCGGCAGCTACTAGCTCGGTAGCCAGCGTCTGCTGGGCGCGACTGCTTACAAGTTCATACTCATTGCCCCAATGTATGTAGACAATCTGAAAGTCACTTTTCAAGTCTGTTTGTGTAAGTAGCGTGCGCAAGCTAGAAAGATCAGGAGAGACAAATAGCGTGTGTATGCCGATAAGGGCAACGGTGGACGTCCCTATTTCAATATAGGTAACACTTTCACTGTCGGTACGGACACCATGACCAAAGGCGACTATTCCAGAACTGGCCATAGCTGCTTTTGTGTATTGATAATCAGCCGGTCCACAATCGAGACTGTGGTTGTTGGCGAGCGAGACGTGCGTCACACCAGCGCGCTGTATACTCGACACTAAACTTGGGTCAACCGGAAAGCGCAGCTGTGCTTCGTTCGAGAACGTTTGCGTTTTTGAAAGGCAGGATTCGAAATTAGCAATTACATACGCCTCGGCAAAAGTTCCATTGATGCGCTGCCATGGATAATCAGGAGAGCGCTCACGAGCGAAACGACCAACTTGTCGTGAGAGCATTACGTCGCCCAAAAACCACAGCGTAGTTGTTCCCGTAACTTCAGCCATCGCATGTGGCTCTGTCACAGACGGCGCTAGCAATAATGGCGCCACGGGCGAATACACCGTGCTCGTGTACGACCAGAGAGCACCAGCCGAGAGAAAGGCGCACAACAGTGCAAGTGGGCGCAGGTACCGCACGCACTCAGTCTCCCCACTCATACATAAACCCAGCTGTTGTAGGGTGAAAAATGCCAAACTCAAGCAAGTACATAGCAAGCACTACACCCGTAAGGGATGCTGCGATGGCTAAAAGCCAGATCACCAAGTGATGAGCACTGCTCAGACTAACCTGCTCGCGACGTGTGTCTGGGCGACTGAGAGGCTTAACACTCACATCAATCCCAAGTAGCGCCGAAATTTCCTTTGGATTAAGTACGCCGTCAGTGTGCACAAGTTTTTCAGCACCGTCACTTTTTTGTGATACTACGCTTGACTCACGAAGTACCGCGAGAGCCAACGTCGCCTCATCTTCACGGTAATGCGCACCAAATAAAGCCTCTCTGATCTCGTCGTCGGATGCAGTTGGTAAAACCCCATTGATTGCGAGGAGTCGTTCGATGTGCTTTCGATCAAACATAAAAGCGCTTAAGAGGGCATATCATCGAGGCCAACCAGTGGTCGCTCACTTCTTACTACATACTGGTGATAGATTTCAAGAAGCACCATAAACAGCACCATGATGACAGGGCCGATGATAAAGCCAATGGGCCCAAACAGCGCCATACCTCCAAGGACAGATATGAGCGTTATGAATGGATGAAGTTTGTTGCCACGACTCATGAGATAAGGGCCGAGAAAATTATCGATGGTGCCCACTACCACTGCACCCCAGATAAGAAGGCCAATTGCGCTACCAGGCTCACCAGTTGCAAAAAGGTACACCATTGCCGGGACTATAACCACGGTTGTGCCAATGCCAGGAATGAGGGCACCAACGGCAGCCAACGAACCCCACAGGACTGCCTGTGGCACTCCAAAAATCGTAAATCCAATCGCAGCCAAAGTGCCCTGGATGAGCGCAATCAAAACTGTGCCGGTCACCACCGAGCGTACTGCCTGCACAAGCCGAGCCATGATAACACTGTCTTCTTGCTCGGGGAGCGGGCTGATTTTTATGAGCAGTTTTACAAACTCCCGTCCGTCTCGGAAGAAATAGAAAGAGCCTATGAGCGCAATGAAAAAGACAAAGAGTGTCGAAACCGTGCCGGCAAAGATAGCACCAAGATTGCGGGTAAGCCAGGCAGCGCTTTGGCGGAGCTGGTCAGTAATATTGAGCTCAAACTCAGGAATGTAACGCTGCACCATCATCTCAAAGTCACTAGCGTACTGCTCAATGGCAAGATCTTCACCCGTACCGATACTTTGGTAAAAGGTGACCGCTTCTCGCACCAGCGTGGAGGAAATAAGTGTAATCGGCAAAACTACGACCACGATCACTAGCAGAGTTGTGAGAAGTGAAGCCAGTGTACGATTTTGGCGTGGGGTAACTTTTAAAATACGCTCGTAGAGTGGATAGCAAATAATCACTATAATAAGCGCGAGGGCCAAGGCTGAGAAAAATGGTGCGACTATCAGCCACACCATGTAGCCGGCGGCTAGAAGGAGTGCGAAGAAGAACACATACTCAATGACCTGTCGAAGGTTGGGCATACAACGTTCACCTATAGTAACACCTCCATAGGCAACAAGACCACTGCTGATGCAGTGGTCGGGTGGATAGGAGGGCTACTTGGTTTCAAGCATGGCTTCGCGCGAGACTTCGGCCGCCACTGCAATTGTTTGCAGCGCTGACGTGGCAGTGGTCTCAAGCTGCGAGAATGCGGTTGAAAAAAAGTGTGCAAGCCCCCATAGAATGATCAAGAACCCAATTGCGCTGCGCATAGAAGTGGTGGTTGCGATCCGAAACTCATGTCTGACGATGACATGAGCGCATGTAATGATGCCGGGTCGCGCCACCTTCTTTGCGAGCGAACTATACTACTACTAGTATAGCATATATGCTATACGATTGCAAGTGCTTTCCATCCTTCCCTACCTCACGGCGGGCGGGAGCTACGGTGCGCTCCGAGCACTCATCAAAGCATTCTTGGCTTCATCCTCAGTTAAGTTACCTCGCTTGTGAAAGACAATTTCACCGGCAGCGTTGTAAAAAATGGTTTCGGGCATAGCGTATCCCTGTACAGCCTTAAAGTAGTGGTCCTCCTGATCAAGGATTAGGGTCGTGTGCGAAAGTGCTGGGAGTGTAGCAAGGAAACGCTGCGCCTGTTCTTTTGGCTCGTGACGGTTAAGGGCCAAGACGACCACCTGGCCATCTCCCTGCTCTTTTGCGACTCGATCGAGTAATTGAAGCTCACCAGCGCACTGTGGGCACCAGCTGGCCCATACGGTAGCGATAACGATTTGGTTTTCATACAATTGAAGGTCAACCTCTCTTCCCTCAATATCAGTATAGACATGAGCAACTGATTCACCCCACAAGACATCATCGACGACACTCCGCTCAGCGGCTTGTTCGGCGGCATACCACCACCAGGTCAAAAAGCCCGCACAGATAACAATACTAAGCAGTACTCCAATAGTAATTAGATGTCCACGGGGCATAGTGGCTAGGAACCAAGAGCAGCGAGTGCTTGCTGCCAGTTTTCGTACGGCAACGCACCCACAATTGGTCGGCCGGTGCCAGTTCGATTATCAACAATCAGCGAGAACGGTGTCCCCTGTTGGCCAAACTCCTCTATGAGCGCTGCCGCGTCAGCATCAACCAAGGCCTTAACCGAACTATCGCTAATGCACGCATCATACGTAGCTGCCGTTGCACCCAGTTTGCCAGCCTCTGCCTTTAAGAATGAGGCGTTGGCCTTGCCGATATTAGCAAAAAGTACATCGGTGAACTTCCAGAATGCATCATTCCCGAGCTCACGCGCTACGCACTCGCTAGCGATCGCAGC
This sequence comes from Minisyncoccota bacterium, assembly GCA_022841645.1. Taxonomy (GTDB): domain Bacteria; phylum Patescibacteriota; class Minisyncoccia; order Phycocordibacterales; family UBA918; genus OLB19. The sequence continues at coordinate 46,916 of JALHRC010000002.1, read as the reverse complement.
TGGGACAGCGCCGCTGTGCATCGGCAGAGGGAGATGCCGGTATTCCCAATTTATACTTCCATCAGATTCATCAACAATCCGCTTCAGCGTTGGATGGAGTCGAGCACAAAACGGGCATTCGTAGTCCGAAAATTCAATAATAGTGATCTGAGCCTCAGGATTACCGTAAAGGTGACGATTCTCAGCTCGGGCAAGATTCACCCCCTCAACTACCGTTGGTAGAACTGGGCGCTGAGGAGCCGCATTATTGGGCACAGCAGCACTTGGTGCACTGGGCGCAGAAGAAAAGTTACTAAAATAAATTGCTCCAGCGATGAGTGAGCTGCCAAGAACAATGGAAAGCGGGATGACGAATGCAGGCATAAATTACAAATTAACCTTTTACAAAAACTTCAAAGTCCTCGGGCCTCTCACCTGGTGCGGCCGGAGTAAGGTTGAGCTCAATTGGCTGACCATTCCACGTCGCACTGATGCGTGCTTCAGACGAGGCCTGAGCACTTACTAGAAAGCGCTGTTCGCTTACAACCTGGATACACGACTCAGAATTATTGGTGGTCGTAAAGTCGATAATTATTTGCTCCGGAAACGACTCTGCCACACGCGCAGTGGCCTCAAGCAGATCGCACGGAGTGGGAAGCGACACGATGCCGGCAAAGCTGTGTGTGCCATCTATGTAGTAGTGTTTAGCATTCACACGCTGATCAAGTGGCGTGCTCAAAGGAGTGGAGCTAGAGTTGATTACCGGTGCCACCTGCGCTGTGCGTTCCTTTCGCTCTAGATAGGCATAGGTGAACATACCAATGACAATGGCCGCGAACAAAACAACAAAAAGCCAAATCGTACGATGGTGCATAGACTGGTTTGAGTGGATAAGCGACATCTAAGTATACACTATTCTGTGGCTAGGTCTGCCATGTCACTTCCGAGATACACGGTAATGGCTGCGCTTGACGTTGCCGTGTTGGTGGTGCTTGAAAGTAAGGCATTTTTAAGTTCTGCACTTAGGGAAAGAGCAGTTTCAGTATCCTCCTCGCTGTAAACAATAACCGTACGTCCATTCTCTGTTCCAAGCTCTGTACGCACTTCTGAAACTACGTATCCTTGCACCTCTAACATCAGGGCAACAGTCGCTCCCAGTCCAGCAACACCACTCCGGTTCACCACAGCGAGAGTCGGTGTAGTCAAGTCACGTGGCAACCCACCGGCTGTGGTGCGCTCCGTTTCAAAAATTATTGCATCTGAAGAAACGACTCTTTCGTTATGGTTCGTATCATAGACAACTTCGTATGATCGCTGCGGCGTGAGAGCACCTTTTACAAAAAAGCCACTGATGAGGCTAAGGACACCAGCAGTACCGAGAAGTACGTACAGGCGGCGGCGCTTTGGCGAGGTGCGAAGCAAAAACCAGGTTGAGCAAGAAAGACGCCATAGCCACATTAGTGTTTCTTGCACAAAATTTCGACTAGTACGAAGTACAGCGCTTAGTGTGGATGCTGGTGATGTGACATCTGTCACCGCTGGTTCCAAAACTAGGTCGCGGCGAGTAGTGGCCGCTACTGAGGCGGTACGAACATACGGCTGACGCACTCGCGAAGAAACTCCTGCGGCTGCCAACAAATGACGCACATACAACCGTATTAAAAACACTAGTATGGCAACCAAGCCGATAATGACTGCCAGCGCGACGGTAACCGGGACTACCGGAACCACCCAAAAATACGTAGTGCTGGTAATAAATCGCCGCTCAGATTCGCCATATGCCAGTGTAACAATGGCTTTGTATCGTCCAATATCTGAAAGCGACCATTCTCCCCGCCATGAGAAGCTAAACTTTCTAATGCTATCTGGAAGGACGTTACCAAAGTGACTGTAGCGATTGATAGGAACGACGCCGCGCTCTTGACCCCACATATTGGTAATAGTTATGTCCCCTTGCGGCCGTACGTGAACATTCCCAAGATTCTCTACCCGTAGCGAAAAGGTTACTTCGGGGCGGGTCAAAAAGCGTTGTTCGCTGCGAAACTCACGCACCGCAGCTTCTTCGCGAACTTCGCCCGCAACGCGAACAAAAAAGAGTGACGACACTACCTGGGCCGTGCGTAAGGCAGTAGCCCCGGCCACACTCTCTGGTGGCCTAGTACTTACGGTGAAGGCAGCAAAGTGCCCACCAGGAGCAGCGTCGGACGGAACATTTAAACTGAATGGGATATCGAATGTTCGCTCGGCGGGTATAGTTACAGTTGTCTCTCCTAGCGTAATCCACTCTGCCAGCGTGCTGCCGTCGCCAGAGGACTCTGGTGGCAAGAACATGCCGTCACCACCTTCACCACGAGGAGCAAAATTTACTACGTCTGCATACACCGTTAGCGGAAAAGGGTTGGGATTTACGACGCGCAGACTACTCTGCCATGCCTGGTCTCTGGTTGCGGCCATCTCAAAGAGGGCTGGCGAAATACTGAGACCTTGCCCGTCTTGGGCGTTCAGAACTAATGGAAAAAAACTGACTGTGAGCAGTAATAAAACTTTATGTATCAGTTGATTTTGTGAGAGTGAGATCATGGTCCTGATCCGGAGCAGATTTACCAGAGCGAACATACACAGTTACGGTTTCATCAGGTGTCTCGTCGCTCAAAAGAAGAGCGCGACGCCACCAGAATACCACGAGCAGTACGATTATAAATAGACCCGCAAAAAGCAAAGCCAAATACATCCAGGGTGCAGCGTAGAAAAACGCCGTGTCGTGGACAGTAGCCCTACCATCGGCACCATACCGCAAACTGAGATAGGCCTTATATTTTCCAAAGAGATGCTCGGTCGGTAGTGGCAATGTGAACTCCGCTGTTTCACCGGGCGCAATAGGACGCGATACACTGTCAACTGAAATATCGCCCACTTCTTCACCATGACTATTGTACAAAATTACCTCCCCTGTTGGCGTAAGGGGGGTATCTCCTGGGTTCTCAATAGAGTAAGTAATGCCAGCCGGTGACGCGCCGAAAACTAATCGGTCGACCACAAAACGAACGAGTCGCAGTGCTGAAACGCGGCTATCACGAACTTCAATCCTCACAATTACCCCTGGAGCTGTTCCCGCAAGGACTGCGGCCTCTGCCTGATCTCGATTCGAGCCGCTACCGAAACCAATGAAAGCGTGGTACAGACCAGGCACGGCATCCTGGTTAATATTAACCTTCAAAGCGAGCGATGTAGACGCACCGGGTGGTAGTTCTTGACGACGGCGATCAATTGCAAGCCAGCTCGTCACGCTCTGTGAACGGTCACTCATTGACGCAGGAACAAAGGTTTTGATAGAGCCACCCTCGTCAAGAGTGATTTCATGAACAGAGGCAAATACACGGGTCGGTAGATCAGTCGAATTTACAATAACTATACGCTCATCAAAAATATCACGCGCATCGACGGTACGATCAATGATGAGCGGACTTGCGGTTACTGCTCCTGAGACCGCACTGGGTAGCAGAAATAGCAAAAGCAACACTCCACTTAAAATCTGCATAGGTAGGTGACGCATAGAAGTTTACAGCTAGTATACCGGAATGGCTAAGTAGACGACCTCGGCACTGTAGTCACCGGCGGGTTGTTGATCACCAATCCGCACCCGGTAAATGATGTCATGTGTGTCACTGGTGGGTAGCGAACTATACATAATCTCCTGTGGTGTGGTCGCCAAACCAGCATAGGTATTGTTTGGAGCGAAGCGCCCAGAGCCACCGGCCAATGTGCCATCAGTAGTGTGATAACCCACGCAACCTGTAGAGGTAGCTACTGGGCACCCTATTTCCCAAGCCACCGGAGCAGCATTGGTAGCAGAAAGTGGAGGTATAACATCTCCGCTACTATTGATGAGCTGACTACGTGCATAGAAAAACAGTTGGTAACCTTCTGTAGCGTTAATACCGACCGAGAGACGGTGGGCAGCCTCGTAGTCAGTGTCAAGAGCCAGGCGGCCAAAGCTAATGGTACTTGAGGTGGTCGTTGCATCTGTCACGATACCGGCAGTGGACGTGCCTGAAGGCAAATCGGCAACAGAGAATTGCAAAACCGGCGCTTCGGTGAGAAGTGATGGGTAACTCTCACCACTTCCAAGTGGTACCACAACATCATTAATGGTGTCGTATAACCGGAAGTAGTAAACAGCTTTTGCGCGTGCCCCAGCATGTCGAATGGTAAAAGAATGTTCCTGGACAGTACCGCCGGCATGAGCATGCCCTGCTTGGTAAACCCCTGACGAAACATGCAGACCACACCCACTGCCGACACCCATCACACAAGGGTCAGAATCAGAAAGAGTAGAGGATGCCAGGTCAGAGTGATCTGTCGCCCCACCATTTATGTAACACCAGTTGTCACTGGCAGAGCAAGTACTACTGGCAGCGACGTCCCGCGGCAAGAGAAAAGTAGGGTCATCAGAAAACTGAAGTCGGAAACGGATATCATTACCCGAAACAGCTTTTGTCTCTCCGACCGCTACACGCAAAGCCAACCCAGAGTCATACACAATTCCCGTTGGTGCAGTATTCTCAGCCGCGAGGGCTGTGGTGGGAGTGATGTTCTCGTAGTCACTATACCAACGCCAGTTTTGCATGACTGGGTTGTAGCCAGCAGTACGGATCTGCGGGTAGTCCAGGTAGCCATCAAGCAGTGTGCCGTCAGACTGAACCATACGAAAACAGTACGTTGTGCGAGCCACGGCACCATTGTGGACAATTTGCCAGTCATACTCGACATCTTCTCCTTCAAGCACCGTGTAGGGGTTGGGGGCTGCCGGGTTTTGGTGGACGAGGCGACCGAGTACATCACTGGTAGAGAGGATTAGAATTTCGCCACTTTGCGGAGGGTCGCTACCCAGCGAACTACCGTCTGTAGTACCGGTTGCTACATATCCACGCCAAATTGCTGAACTGGTAGCACTCCCAACGTCAGTCCAGGTTTCTATGGCTGCGCAACTGCCAGCACGCACACCGTACTGTAGCTTAAAGGCGCGCAAACCTGCTGGCATATTAGCGTTTGACACTCGCGCGGTAAGACGGATACGAATGACATCGCCATTAGCGAGCGGCTCATCACCTACCCCGATAGGTGTACTTTCACCAATATTTACAGGACCAGCCGGCCAAGGGTCAGTGGGGGTAATGGCATTGTTGTGCACAAAAAACATATAGGCATTTTGTCTAACCCCAATATCTGATACTGGCCACTCAACAATTTCTGTGCGATACGAAAGTGCAACGCCCGTTGCGCCACGCCAGAGTTCAAACGTTGAAGTAGACGTAATGCGCATACCAGTATGAATGTTTGGATACTGTGTGTTAGCAGATCCACCGCGACCGTTGCCAAAGATCGATGCGTTATTAGTAGCATCAATAGGAGAAGGTATGGTGACGGAAAGTGCCAGCGGGGCCGTACCACCGCTCGTATTACCATTGTTTCGTTGCACGCTCATACCAGAATTGCCTTGCTGCGAGTTGCTAATGACCCACGCCACTGACACTTGAGGGATGGCGACGGAAGCAAGTGGCTCGAGGCGAAACGAAACAGCACCAATGGAGGAAAGCCAAACTTCATGACCAAAGTTGATTACGTTGGCTTGAGCACCGGTGCGTTTTTGCGCGTAGAGGAATGTCTTGCCCAAGCTCTCTACCGGTGTAATATTTTCGGTTTCCACACCACTTGAAGTAGCGTACGTATGTTCTACTCGCTGCACCGACCAGTTCAAGCCCGTAAATTCTACTACTGCGTACGAAAGGTCAGCCAGCGTACTGGCCGATGCACCGCGCTGAAATGATGCCTGGTCAGTAGTACTGCCCCAGCTTGAGGTAAACTGCCCGCTATAGTAATTCTGGGTAGTACCACGTGATTGTGAGCCGGTTACAAATACCACAACATCTGCATCATCACCTATCCCGCTAATAACACTCGTTGTTGCCGTGGTTGAAGCCGATGCCATGTTGATGGTGCCAACAGCGCGCACCACCATTTCATTATCAGTTCCTGATTCTCCAACATACTCAATGATTTCCCACGCGACGCGTGTGTTGTTAATTGCTGTTGAGGGCCGCGCGAACGTAATACTGGTAAGTAAGTTTGAGGGGTTTAGAATGTACGTGGTTACGTCGTCGAGATTCTGCGTTACCCCTCCGGTGGTACGTCCAGCACCCGTATCAAAGGTATTGGTAATGCGAATAAAGGCACGGCTAGTAGATGAAGGTGCTGTGTAATCAACGCCAGCGACAATGGCGGTAGAGGTGCCACTGACAGTGGTCACACCTCGCTGAATGCGAAAGTCTCGCTTGGGAGCGGTGGTCAGCTCAGCGTAGTTGGTATACGTGGGTAGCGGTGTGCCGGCAGCTGTCAAGCGGAAGCAGTAGGTGGCCTCATAGGCGGTATCCTCCGTGGAAGTGAGACTAAACTCGAGTTCGGTAAACTCGGTACTGCTGAGCGTTGTAGTACCGGTCCGTGAGGTTTGGTCTCGTACACCCCCATTGGCAGTTAAAAAACTAGTGTTTTCGTCGGACACACCGCCCGTGCTCGTTGCAATGTTGGTAGTATCACTGCCGTCAGTAATAAAGCTAGAGTTGTACATGTCCCATCCATCAGTGGTCGTGCCCACCTCTGTCCAGGTGCTCACGTTGGCGCAGGTGGTGATTTTAAGACCATATTCCAAGTAAAGCTGTGTTGGCACACTTGTTGTGGGACCCTCGTTGCTTACGCCGAGACGAAGACGAATGGCTGACGAACGAGCAAAGTCTGTCAGCCCTGTATCCTCTACGCCGTTCGTAGCAGAACTGGCAGTTGTTTCGCTACCGTTATCACGCCGCCAATGAAAGTGATTTTGGGTGAGGATACCGCTACGCAGGGTGGTAGTGCCGCTCATATCCACCACCGTCGAGGGGCCGACAGAACCACCACCCGAAACTGCAACGTCGGTGGCGGGTGAAGAAATAACAATATTGACGGTTTCGCCATGTGCCGCCGCTGTGGTGACGCTGTATGTGAGGTAAAGACAAAGCGCACTCGTAGTATCGATACCCACTACGTCGTTAAACGTCACTGTACCATCGGCACTAGAAAAAGCTGGCTGGGTAGTGCCAAAAGTGAGCTCACTGCCGTCAAAGCTTTCAGACACACAATTGTATGGTGCTGAAGTATCAAACTCATAACGCAGCGAAACGCTAGAAATACCAGTTGCAGCATTTACCGTACCCTGCTCCGTGAAGGTAATGGCAGTGAAGTTGCGGCTGCCCGAGTTTTCAACAATTCGAAAGGTTCCACCATAGTAATTATTTGGAGTACCAACATCACTACTGGTAGCTTGGGTACCGGTGGCACTGACAGTCACATCTGCTGCGATGGTGACTTGGGGATAGGCCGTGTACGTACCGAGCGCAGTTCCAGAACGACTCACCCGAAAACAGTAGGTTTCGCCCTCAACGGCAGTGGTCGTCGCAACGATGGAGTATTCGAGCTCAACGAAGTTCGTAGTGCCAAGCGTCACTGCACTTGAAGTCGCCGTAGTATCGCGAACGCCACCATTACTGGATATAAAACTACTATTTCCATTACTTACACCGCCACTACTAGTCGCTATATCGTTTGTGTTAGCTCCCTCTGTGAGGTTACTTGAGTCGTACATTACCCATGGAGATGCATCGTTAAGAACTGTCCAATTTGGAATAGTGTCGCAACTTGGTGCAGCTACACCGTATTCAAGTACAAATGATACTGGAAGTGATGAAGTAGAACCTTCGTTACTTACCCCTAGGCGTAAGCGCCGTGGAGTGTTTTTTTGTAGGGCTGAAATGGCAGTGTTTTCAACCCCATTAGTTGCCGAGCTGGCCGTTACTTCAGTGCCGTTATCCAATCGCCAGTGATAGGCGTTTTGAGTCAGATTCGGATCTGCAATTGTTGTAGTGCCAGAGAGAGCTACAGCAGTAGCTGGATAGGCCTCAACACTACTCACCACTACATCAACCTCAGGATTTTGAATATGAATTTGAATTGTTTCATTATCATCAGCCGTTGAGAGGACATCAACGACTGTATAGAGGCACAATGGAGAGGTCGAGCTAAAAGCTAGCGGGGTTACATTAAAAGAGGCTGTGCCATCAGCACCAGAAAATCCATCCGTTTCAGTGCTGCCGAATTGTATTTCATCGCCATCATAACTTTCACTCGCACAGTTATACGGAGCTGATGTGTCATATTCATAGAACAACTTAATGTTATCAAGCTCGCTTTCTCCATCGACTGTTCCGTTTTCAGCAATCGTAATGCTACTCACTGTTCGTGTAGCAATAGCATCAAGAATAAATTTACCGCCGACATAGAAGTTGTTAGTTTCAGATCGAACCGTGGCAATCTGAGTGCCTGTGGCACTTACGCGCACCTCTGGACCAATATCAGCTAACGTCTCACCAAAAATATCACGCACGGCAGCGACGTTATCAAACCAACTGGCATAGATACGGTCGTACGACATGATATTTAAGTCAATGCCATAAAAGTCTCCTGCTGATGAGTCGAGTGGTCCTTGCTCTACACCCCAACTCTGCATCGATGAGGTTGAAAGATGCCAGTAGACACGACTGGTATTTGCTAGTGTAATTGTGGTTCGCGCAGTATAGGCAAGATACAGATTGCCCGTATTCTGATCACGGGCGAGCGCCACCTGGTGAATACCACGACCAGAGTTTGTTACAACATCAGCCGTGTTGGTCCATGAGCCACCGCTATAAACAGCAGTGCGAATGTCATGATCGGCGGTTACGAAGTCGTTTGCGTCAGTAACATAGGCGAGGAATATGTCCCCACTTTCATGATCTAAGGTGGCGGCCATGTTGACGTCGTAAGTCGTGCCGCGCACTGCCGAAGCGTCAATATTTTGAAACGTATCCCAGTCAGATCCGTCCCACACGCTGTAGCGTAAAAGGTTACCCGTACTTCGGTTAATCAGCATAATGTTACCACCTGAAAGCGGCAGGAGCATTGACCAACTATCAGCATTGCCTTGGGGAGGGGTGCCGGCGGCTGACCAATTAGCAGTTATCGTACAGCTTCCACTACACCGCCGCAGTATCGTGCCACTACCAGTGGCGTCATCAGCCACTACGTAGACTATGCCATTTGTGCCCTTGGTAATGTTTGCACGGTTAGCATTTGAAGCGTAAGTAGCATTGGTCGATCCGACAGTGATTACTGCACGTGCGGTAGTTGATGCCAGAGTGTCATTACTGGTATTGAGTGCGTTGTAGAAGAGATCGTCATCACCAGTATCCATCGTAACGATATGAATAAGGCTACCAGTGTCACCTGGCGTCCACTGGTCGTACCACACTGACACACCAATACAGTCAGTTTGAGTGTCTACCGAAGTAGGACTCCCCCAACTAGTACCACCATTAGTGGTCTTACGGTACTGACACGCCCCGCCAGATGCTCGAAAAAATTTGTACCCAACTAAATCATTAACAAAGACAGTTTGCGAGCCAGCGATAGAATGAGATGGACCGTCAGTACTTGGCGAAGCTTCAATAACTACTGGTGCCGCTGCAGCACGCGGTAGTTCAAAGAGTAAGGCAGTGAACATTCCTGAGACAGCTTCAAGTAGGAGTACTGCAAAAAGCACTGCCGCCAGGCGGCTCCGTACACGGAAAGACAGGCGCAGTACGTTCATACTCCGTTCCCCCTATTCTACACGTAGTTGTGAACAACTATCAGTGAATACTCTGTGTACTAGACGCCGGCTCAATAACCAGATCAAAGGTTGGATCTGTGGACGTTGGTGTCAATAGTTCCACATCGTTAGTTGTGGTAGGGCTACGCAAATCTAGTGTAAGTTCAGTAGTTGAAGTCGCGGTGGGTTCAGGTAGTGGGTTCGGGCCATCGCTTTCACCCTCACCCGTCTGAACAGCAACCTCTTTTTGGTGGGGCTTGTTTTGTAGAAGAGCTCGCACCTCACCTGTAGATTCACTTTCCGGCAACTCGCTTGGTACCTCTGCCGGAAGCGTGTCGAGAGCCACTACTTTACCAGTCTGCAGATCAAAGCCACGGGTGACCACATCTCCATTTTCGTAGACAGCTTCGTACACCATCATCATACGCGGATTGGTCATTGCTGAACCCTCAGCGTCGTCAATGGTGGTATATACTCCCGACAGCAAATCATAAATTTCAAGGTGCTTACTTCCTTCTGCTGTGACAATTTGCCACATCACTAAGTCACCACGTATGTGTGGGGCTAGGTGGTGCGCGTCGGCTGTGGTAAGGAGGGTTTCTTTACCATCAACATTGAGCACTATGTGCCAACGGTCTTCAACCCAACGCTGCCAGACAGTTTTGTTGCCGAAACGTGTCGGCTCCATTTCGTTGTATCCCGTTTCTGAAACGATGGATTCGGTCGCGGTTTCAAAATCATATTCCATGATGATGTAGCGGTCGTTATGATGAAGTCGATGCCACACCATGGTTTTTGATCGACCGTCGTAATACGGGGCGGCGTCATCAACTGTGTTATGGGTAAGTTGGTAATACTGGCCATCTTTTATAAGAAATATTTCAAGATCTCCATCACTATCGGGTTCTGCGACAAGTGCGTCGCGGGTGCTGGCGGCACTGCCGGCAGGCTGGCAGTAGTACGACCCATTACCAACCTGCACACAGTCAGACTTGAGAAAACGCACTTCCCTATCACTGTATGACTCGTGCACCAGCGGAAGCGACTCGGTAGTAGTGGGCACAGCGATCTCTTCAGATAATTCCTGGCCCTCAAGTGGTGAAGTACTACTTGTGCCTGGAGTAATTTCTGGATTTGTAGGCTCTGAACCTGAATCAGTTGAAATACCTGAAATATCCTCAGGCGGTGTCGTAGAAGAGAGCTCACCGGTAGTGGTGCTAATAGTGGTTGTGCTGGCTAGTTCCACTACCTCGTCCGGGCGATCAGAAACTAAATCGGCAGAAGTAGCCGTGGGAGAGACGTCTTCATAATGATCACCATTACTTGATTCCGGATCAGCTCCAGCTTCGCCATCAGGAAATTGGTCAGGCTCGTGATCTTCTTGCACGTCAGCATTTGTCTCATTTACTAACGCCTCAGTCTCAGGTGGTGGGACGGGAATTTCGGGTGACACAACCAACTCATCGTCTGAACTCGTAATCTCAAGAGTTGAGGTGTCCTCATTGGAGCCATCACCCAGTTCTTCGGCCTGCAGGCGATGGAAAGGTTGTAGAAGGAAGGAAATGAAGAGCAAAAATAACACACACGTTGAAATGCGTGCCCCAAACACAAGGCGGTAAAGAGTAGACCGGGACGAGGTTGAATTTGTTGCTCTGAAATTCATTTCATTTGTAAGCAAAAGTACGCACATTAGATGTGCGTTATTCCCATCACATAAATATTTTAACAGTTTTTCAACCTATAAATCACTGCCTTATCAACAGCTTATCCCCAATTATCGTGGCCTAGCTCCAAAAAATGAGTCCGAGAGAATAATGGCAAAATCACGAAACGTCATTTTGCCGTCACTGTTAAAGTCATAAACAGAATCACGACTGTGCCAGGCACTCAAAAAGGCAGTTACGTCGCGCAGACTAACCTTCCCATCACCGTCAATATCCGTAACAATAAGTAGGGTCACATTGGCCTCAAGGCTAGCAACGCCTTCATCTTCACTGGTTTCTGTCACCACTTTAACGTCGGCTCGACTCAGTGACGGCTTGCCCGTAAGAACTGGGGTGCCGCGGCCGTCGCCAGCCAGTAGCTGGACGTTCGAAATAAAGAATTCTGCTTGCCCAGCCTGCTTAGCTTCGACGTTTACTGTAGCAACGAGGTGTTCCCCACGAAAACCACGCTGAAAGGTTCCCCCGCGCAATGTAATTGCACCGTTTTTGACGGCTGGCTCTTCCGTCCAGAGTGTAATTACCGACTGACCGGTGTCGACGCCTAAGATTTTGACCGCACTATCAGAGTAAGCGACCGATATATCTACAGCGTTGACAGGTTGGTGTGCGTAGGCATAGATATCAAGCGAAAAACGCTCACCAATTTCTAGGGTAGTATCAGAAGGAGAAACTCTGATGTAAGAGTACTCGACCGAATTGAGAGATGCCGCGCTCAAAAAGGTCGCTATGCCAATCACGAATGGAAACATGTACCGCACCGGCCCTCGATCGGAGCGGCCAGTTAGTACATTCCACCATGTTTGGAAGTGCTTCCACATGTCCGATTAGAGGCTGCCGGGCAGGCTAGTGCGCTGTTCATTCATTTGAATGGCATTGAAGGTGAGCATTTCTTGAGCCTCGCCCGCTTCCTTACGTAATGCATCGAGCTCCGGTGAAGTGGCTTGAGCTCCATTTACCATAGCAGAAATAATTTTACCCTGGATAGAGACTAAGTCGTTAAAATAACGGCTCTGTTCACGCTCTAGCTTCGCTAATTCATCCCAGACGGTCTCAGAAAACGTCGCGGGGTCTGCTGTTGGCTCAAGACGCTTGAGACGGTCTATGAGAAGTTTGTAAACATCCACCTCACGCGTTAACCGTGCCGCCATAACTGCCTTCTGGCGAGCGTAAAAATAAGCGCAGCGATCAAAAAGTCGTGACAGCTCGACTAGTTCGGCGCGGCTAATGGTGGCGCTTAGTTTACCGAGTAAGGCATCAAAACGTTGGCGCTCAGCTGGTTCGCAATCTTTAATAACGGCCTCGGTAATTGTATCGGCTCCCCCGCGCGCCATCACCTCCGAAAGGGACTGCATGACCGTACGCTGATCAGCGATATCAACCAGCGCGGCCGAACGCGCCTCATCGAGGCGGTCATTTACAACAAATGATCCTACGAGCCCACCAGCAATAGAACCCAAAAGTACTGCGGTGACGGCGGTAATTACCCAAAGACGTGTGGTCATATGACAGAATTTACTTACGATTAGTGGTGCGCGACGAGGTACCCTCAGCTAAATGTTCAACGTCAGCTGCCTCCTTCTCTACCCGACGTTCGGCAGTGCTAAGAAGGGACTGAAAATCTTCCAGCATCGCTGACTCAGCCCGGGTAAGTTTACCACCTCGCCTACCATCAAGCAGATCAACTTCGTACTGGGAAATAGCTTTACGTAAAGTGGCAAATTCTTGGCGCGCCATAGCACTAACTTCCTTTGATTCTATGGTCAAACGTCGGCGGAATTGGCGCACATAGCGAAGTGTGTAGAGCGTGCCCATTATCGTGAGTATAAGTAAGCCGAGAAGTGAAAGAACGATTGACATCACACTCACGAGAAAAGTTCCGATGCGCAGGAGACCAGGCTCTTGTACAGCAATTCGGACCGGCACTGATGTATCACTTTGGGCACCATAGCTGTCGGTTGCACGGGCAGAAAGCTCATAGACACCAGTACCAAGTGCCTGCTCGGGGATAAAAGTAAAATTGCCTTCACTATCGCTGCGTACAGTGTACTCCCGAAAATCAGCACCGAGCGGCGTGAGTGTGACAACGACCGTAGAACTAGCCCTAGTGGTACCACGGATTACCGGAATCACCCCTGCATTGAGCTCCTCTGGGTAAGCGGTAAAGACGGGGGCAGCAAACGCTACGGTCGTGAAAGAGATTGACTCAATAATGCTATTACCTGCCTCGTCAAAAGCCTCAATAATTGCCGTGTGATATCCAGGTGGCAGCGCGGGCAGGACGATACGCCCAGTAGCTTCTTTGTCCTCAACATCAAAAGGTTCAGTGGCGTCAATCCGCACTCGGTAACGCAGTATACGAGACGTTGCATCAACCGCGGTGGCGATCAGGGTCTGAGCAGGGTTATTCAAGTCAGCGCCCTCAGGGAGTGAGAGTATAAGTGACGTAGGCCGGTCACGGTCTACTGCTAGCCGATAATGGGTGACACCTCCCCAGCCGTCTGCATTCTGAAATTGAACATGAAAATAAGAAACACCATCGGGTAGGTCACTGAGCGTAATATTACGGAGCGGCTGATCGTACACTTTTGTGGGGATAGTACTAGGCGACCTATCTAGTAACGTGCGTACCGCAGTAACTCCGGAAGGTAACTCCCAAGCTAGCGCAGCTTCGTTCTTTGCATACCATAGGCGTTCATCAGGGTGAGTTGAAGAGGTAACGCGAGGTGCTCGGGGAGTGTTGGCGGGAGCTACATACTCAATGACTTCTGGGGCAGGAGCGCTGGTAGCTGCGCCTATAGTATACGTGCCCCCCTTCATTCCTGAGAGAACATTAGTACCCCGGCCGTCATTTGCTAGTACAGCTCCTGAGGTAAATGACAACTTCGGAGTACCAGCATTAGTTGCACGCAGAGTTATCGACATTACAGTGCCACCACCACCTTTGTATCCACCAGGCGAACCGCCACTAAAACTAATAGTACCAGCACTGTTTGAAAAGGTTGGCTCGGTCACCCACAGACTAAAAATAGAACTAGAGCGGTTTACCGACACCACCGATAGTTCGCGTGGATTAAAGCTGATAGTTCCTTCAGCGGCGTTGACTGACTCACCCTCAGTATTTACGACTACTGCCACCGTAAAGCTGGCTCCGGTCGTGTACACACCAGTTCCTGGTGATATCGAAAGACTCGCGCCATAGGCAAGACTACTACTGGCACACCAAAAAATGACTGCGAGTGAAAGAACTGTATACTTTGCACCTCTTGAGTGCCAAGAGTTCACCAAGGAGCTACTCATACGTGATCTGGTGACTGCGGGGTGACTACATTATCCTCACTACCCCGCATGCGGCGGCGGTACCACCACAGTGAAAGCACGACAACTGCAATTAGTACCATGAGCGAAGCAACGGCAATTCCTACCATAAGAAGCCGCTCACGAGAGATCGTACGGAGGGATTCCTCTGGAATTAATGTTGCCACGTATTCATTACCTGCTTTGTCAATGGCACGCACCAAAATAACAGAATTCAGTGACTGATCCTTAAGAACATACGGACTACGTGCCGCTACCCACGGTGCGTCAGTGCGGCCCCAGCGAAAACGAGCAAACTCTCCAGAAGCTTCTTCCATTACTTCGTAATGGCTCAGGCCAGTTTCCTTATCAGTGGTATTAAACTCAATGAAATATTGCCCGTTAAATGACGAGCCGTATTGCCCCAAGGTGATGCTGAATTCTTGTGGTGGGGTCGAGTCATTTTGAACTGCAGTTCGCCAGGTGTCATTGATAGTAGAGCCAGCGCCGGGCGAGAGATAGATGACAGCAGGATAGAGAGAAAGTGTAGCCTTGGTACCTGCTCCGTCATTGAGATACACGGCCGAATCTTCTCTAAGACTTACCGTGGCTTGGTTTACCGACTCACCACCTCCAATTTGTAGTCCGGGCGAACGAAACACCACCTCAGCAATTACATTTGAGAGCCGTGGGTCGCCAGCAATGCGTCCGCAATAGCCGTTTGGAATTCCACCCGCAAAACTTATTGAACGAGCGCCAGGGGCAAGGACCGGAGCTTCCACCCACAGGCTGATGATCGACTGTCCGAGCGACACGTCAACTGGCTGGATACTGTCATCAAAGACGATGGTGCCATCGACGGCGTTGATACATTCACCGGCGGCCTCATCAGTATCGACACGGATCGCCACAGTAACAGAATCACCACGATTAATGGTGCTGGAGGCGGGATCAAGATATAGACTCGCAGCGTCGGCAACAGTTGGTGAAAACCATACGAGTACACCACACACCACACAGAGTAATCTGGCCATGTTTATGTATAGAGTATACCCCGCCCCTCGATGAAATCAGTTTTAGCTTTGTGGACACCACTTTTTTAGAAACAAAAAACCCACCTCGTGGTGGGAGATTGGGTTTTTTGTGTTAACTCCAAGCTTAGAGCCTATGATCTCGTTAGAACACTGGCGTTGCTACGTATGTCAGCGTAGCGCTATAGTCGTCACCCGCCTCTTGCAGCGACGAAATCTGGATCTGGTAGCCCACTTCGGTCTGTCCGATGCTAGGGCTAGTACCATCGGCTGGGCCGTTGTGTCTAAATACTTCAACCGGTGTGGTTGAGGCTGAGACGTAGCGGTTGCCAGAACCACCGACACCGAAGAGGTCGGTCAGTCCAACTCCTACTGAATCATCATTTGTGGTTATACCCCAGTGTCCATAGGTTTCTTCGTTCCCGATAGAGGGCACTGGTCCTTGCCACAGAGTTGGTGTACTAGTGTACGCGCCCTCGATAAAGCCGTCGATGTCAGCTCCAGTAGCTGAAACGAGTTGGCCGTCAACTTGCACGGTAACGACAAAGCCGTTACTTGCGTTTGTCGACACTATCAATTCTTGCGCAACCGTAGTTGCTACACCAGCTTGCAACTCACCAAATGGAATGGCGGTGGCCGATGATGAACCGGTGGTGGTTGTACTGTTGATGGTATTTCCTTCCCCGAGACCGTTTACTTCAAACTCTAGAATGGTGTCTACTGAAGCAGTTACCTCTACTGGACTTAAGATAGCAACGCGGGTAGCGCCACCATCGAGGGTCCCAACGGCAACATTGATTTCATACGAACCTACACCAGGATTAGTGATGCGCTCGTCTCCAGTAGTACCAAACGTAGCGTTTGTTCCCACTTCAATTGTAACCGTCGCACTGCTCGCGATCGTACCAGATCCGCTTGTGAGCGTAATCGTGGTAGCAGTGGTGGTTGCTCCCCATGTAGCGCCAGATGGACTTCCAGCAAGAGTGACGTCAGAGCTGTTGACCGCGAGGTCAATATCTCCAAAATCGATGCCGGTGATTCCTCCGAAGCCGCCTGGGAACGTGATAACAATTGTACCTCCTGCCGCTACTCCGTTTGGAGTATTGAACGTGAGGGTGTGGTTTGAAACGACACTTGGTGCTGAATCGCTCAGGGTGTCGCTAAACGACGTGACATTTGCTGCTTCCGCGTAGCGGAATGATGACAATCCAATTGACCATAAAATGGTCGCCAGAATTGCAATCAAAGCAGTAGCTTGGAGCAACGAGAACGAGGTTCTCGTTGTACTCATGGTTTCTCTACGTTGTTAGCCTACGGTCTGGTCTTTGAGTGCGCGACACACCACGTAGAACAGAATTTGGGATTACTCCCTCGCTAGGACGGTCTCCACACCAACCTACCGAAATAAACCGTAAACGTATCTGCGACGTAACACTCGGCTGAAGCATCCATCGCTCGCGACTGCGATGCAGTGACACTAATTGTTCACCTCCGTAGCAGATACAACTTCATTCTACGCGGTTACTCGTGCACACGCGTGAGTTATACACAAAATTTGTGTTAGCCAGACCAGTTAAAAAGTAAAATCGAAAAATCTTCGAGTGCAACACGACCATTTCCATTTATGTCTGCACTCGGATTTGAATCACCACCGTTAGTTCCCCACCAAAAAATGAGGATTGAGAAGTCTGTTAAGTTAATTTTATTGTCACGGTTGAGGTCTGAAGGGGCGGCCGCCTCACCGTCTACTCCCAAGAAGAGTTGAATGGCACTACTAAAATTACTTTGACCGGAAAGTGACCCACTACCGCTCAGGGAACGAGCCCGCAAGGTGTACTCAGCGGCCGACAATCCGGAAGTATTTAGTGTTGCCTGCCATTGCCCCGCCGGCGATGAGCTCGCCGTAAGCGTGCGTGCACCACTACCTACCTGTACTTCAATTCGTGCGTTCGGGATTGACTGCCCACTTACTGTGACGGTGTCACCAGGATTTGGATTGGTGTTGGAAACGCGAATGGTGGGAGGCAGTATCAGTCCATTAACGTTAGTGATTGCTCCTTGAGTAACGTCAAAGGTAGAGTTGAGCGTAATCGAACGGGTACCACTACTATCGTTTGCCCAAATACCAAGCGTAGCTGTGCCAGGTGAGGCATCAGTTGTAAATTCAAAACGACCTTGCGAATCAGCCTGCACTGATCCCACTGACTCTGTATCAAGCAGGATGTTAATAGTTCGACCAGGGTAAGCACGCCCTGAAATACTAATTTGCGATTCACCAAGGTCACGACTAGAGCCACCGCCGCCACCCGAGCCACCGCCGGAGGCGCCGCCGCCACCCGAGCCTGCTGGCTCAATTTTGCAGGTAGCTGAACAAAAGTCAGCGTTGTCGTTGTTGCCGTCGTCACACTCTTCGGTATAGGTAGTTTGCAAAATACCATCTCCACAGTATGGACCAAATGAACACACGGCATTGCACTGTCGTCCCGTGATGGTTGTGCTATAGACACCCGTCTCACCAGGTACGTCACACTGTTCGCCATCATCAACGATAGAATTACCGCAAATACTTACTGACAGTGATGTGGTGGTAGTTGCTATAGTGGCTCCGCTCGTAACGAGCGGGACCGACACGATTGAAAGTGCGGCAATGATAAGAGCGAGACGCATAAACTACGCACGCGAAGTACGTCGTCTACGCTCACGGACGTTATAGAGGCCATACAGGACAAGTATGACGAGCGTAAAGAGTGGTATCAAAAGAGACAGCTTGTGCATGAAAGACAGTCCCATGAACCCAAAGCCCGCTGCTTCGAGTGTTCCGTATGGAAGAATAGACATATTGAGCTCTCCGCCATGCTTGAACTCGTCACCGTTAAATATACTGAAGCGCACAAAGTAGTTACCTTCAGGGAGACGGGTGGGCAATTCAGCAATCACCTCCTCGGTAGCATACGGTGCCACTTTGGTAATTTTCCCGAGGTTGCGTGTTTCTTCCAAGAGAACATTTCCAGCAAAGTCGTAAATTTTAAACTCCACTCGTGAGGGAGCAATGTCAACATTCCCGGTATTCTCAAGCAACATGCCGAAGCGGATCTTTCCTGGGAAGAAGAGCCACGCCAACTTACTACCCTCATTGAGGTCCGACAGCGACACTTTACGGATGCGGAAGTCTTCGATCACCCGGTCAATCACACTAAGATCAATTTTTACCTGAGCACCGAGTGAAATATTTACCGCACCTGCATTAACCGCGTCAGTATCAGGCACGGTGCGAATACGAATGATACCTTCGTAATCCTTAAACTCAGCATCACTGGGAACTTTAACGCGCACAGTCATAGGAACCTTTTGCTCCCCCCGCGGAAGCGGCACCGATGTACCCTCAACGATTTCAATCCAACTAGCAATTTCCGGGGCATCAACAATTATTTGTGCACGCAGAGGAATACTGGGATCACCACGAACAAGAAGGATTTGTTGCTCATAGGTGGTATTGCGCGTCAGACTGGTATTGCGAACATACGGTGGGGTAATGCCAAAACTGGCAGAAGCCAGCTCTGGCACAAACAGAATAAATAAGAACAACAAGCAACTAAAAGCCTGCCTCCATTGTGCACAGAAGAGCTTCATGAGAGATACACTATTATCGCAAACGTTGCCAGCATAAAGCAACAGCCACTGTTGGATAACAGTGGCTGTTGCTTTTGCAAATTAACTTGAGAGAGTTTTAATCCCACTCGTCAGGTTCCGACACCACTGCGTAGAAGGTGTTAAGGCCAGTATACGAGCCTGCGAGGGTTACCGTTCCAGGTACTTGGATTCCCCAGTATGTGATGCCCTGAGCGAACAGCGAGGTGCTTGTGCTCTTCAGAACATTGATTTCGAGTTCAAACGGAGTGGTCGATGAGAGAGTGAGTCCGCTACTGTAGGCTACCGATGACGTAGAGAAGCGTTGACTGCTATCAGGGACGGTCGAGGTTGCAGAAACAGGACATGGCGTGCTGATACCGAATGTTGTACACATTGACTCCCCTTCAACGTCTTGGTCGAGTCCTGCGTTACCAACTGACGCGATGGTAGTCGTTGCCACCAGCGGACCAGCGGGCTGACCTGGTTCGAGAGCACCGTAGGTAATTTCATCAGTGAGAAGGTCCAAAGCCGGGAACGTCAGCACATCAATCCAGGTACTTGAGGTACCGACTGCAAAGCTTCCTGTTGCATTATTGTCATCAATGGCTGCAATAGACGCTGTCCATGACGCTGTGGCAAACTGCGAGCCAGCGTCAGTTGGGTCAGTAAGGAACCAGAGCGGGAAGGTGCAGTTCCACTCAACCGTTGGGTCAGTAGCGCCACCACAAGTAGTGGATGTAGCTGAGACACAAGAGAGGTTCCAGGTTGAAGTACCGACGCCACTGGGGTAGCAGTTATTTGGGTTGTAAGCCCCAGCCGTACCATTGCAGGTAGTTGAACCGATATCCGATCTGAGAAGCGAGACAATGACGTCGTCCACTTCTGGGTTACTCAAATAGTTTATGCAGCTATTGGCATCGGAGGTGACAAACTCAAGTGCGTAGCCGGTAGTTTGCCCAGCAGGATTTGTGAGGGAGATATCCAGACCGCCATTGATATTAATTGAGTCAGCAGTGACAGTCGGTGCAACATTTGCTACTTCAAATGGTTCGTTTGAACCCTGGATGGAACCGATTGCCACGTGACCGTGCTGGTCAACAATAAATCCGTATGCGTCGTAAAGCTGGTCCTGAATAACTGGCGGCAGGGTATAAACAGCTGTTGCATCATCAGTCACGGCTGGACTCGTACTAGCTATGTAGCCACCGGCTCCACACATAGATGTGGTGGTGCTGAAGTCATTTTCGTTACAAACGTGTAGCCTAATCACATCATCGCCACCGGTACTGTCAGGATCTGAGGATGTCGAGAAGAAGGTGAACGATGCACCGGGATTTGCCGGTGAGTTGTTATAGAAGTCTGTAAAGACAGGGCGACGATTTACATGGAATGGTGAGGAGTTTGTTGCTGAGATACCCTGTGAGGCCACGTTGTTGCAACGTGGGTTTACAGTATCGTAGTCACATACCCAGGCATACCAGTCGTTAAGCTCTGCGTACGGTGCGACCTCAGTTGTTGTGGTTGCTGCTCGAGCCTGTGTACCACTGGTAGTAGACGCTGACACCGCCCACAGCGACGAGGTAGCGTTACAATATGGGGTGTTATTAGCTCGAGCAGTTGGTGTCGCGCTGCTGCTACAAACAATAAGGAAGTACGGCTGAGCATTTGAGTCTGACGCAGTGCCCACCCAGGCGATTTGCCGTCCAGAGTTTGTTGGAGACGAGGTTGAGGATTCCGTTTCCTCAAAAGCAAAAATATCCCATTGTGGGGGAGTGTTGAGCACTGTGAGTGTCGTCGAGGCGGTAGAGGTCGCTTCAGCTTTCATGAGCTCATTGGTTCCAGCGTTAAACAAAAACGCTAGGACAAACACCGCCAAGCCTACGACAGCGGTGAGAATGGTGATTTTTCCAGCGGTGTTCACGAACTGCGGAAGATTATCTACGTTGTACGACATACTTAAAAATGGTTGCTAATTAGTCCACATCATTGTACGCGACTTTCAACAGGGTTATGCACTACTTATGCACACATGGATACTCTATTCATAACGAATGGCGTCGAGTGGATTCAGTTTAGAGGCTCGACGGGCTGGAAAGATACCAGTAAGGTACCCCACTGCCGCGGAGAAGAGAGCGATGAACAATAAAAACGTGAGCGGAAAGGAAAACAGAGCAACTGCCTGACCACCGAATTGACTAGCGAGAAGATTGAGAAAAACATTAACAGCCACACCTAAGGATACCCCCATCACGATACCACTGACGCCCCCCATAAAGCCTACAACGATCGATTCAGACACGAAGAGATATTTAACGTCATTTGGTGAGGCTCCCAGAGTGCGCATAATGCCAATTTCCTTCGTCCGTTCAAGGAGCGTTACTGTCATGGTGTTAAACATACCAATAGCAGAAACGAGGAGTGCAATGCCGCCAAATGTCGCTAGTACCGCTTGCACTCCTTGGAAAATCTTGGAGGCCTGCTCGACAGTCTTAGAAAGAGCACTTACCCGGTAACCAAGACCGATGAGCCGCTCTTCAACGATGGGTAGATTTTGATTGGTATCCACCCGCACTTGAATACGTTCAAATTCCTCAATGCCAACATAATTACGCAATTCCGGCATCATCATCATGGCATTAAGTACACCCTCTTCTTTAGTCACACCACGCACCGTATATTCTTTATCGATAATTACTTCATTAATGACATCAGTGCCGTCGTCTGCCGGTACCAAAAGCCGCAAGGAAACACGCTCACCAATAAATTCATCGGGTTCATCAATACCGAAAAGTTTTAAAACTGCCGGCGAAAGCATAATCGAATTCGCGTCGCCGGCATCTTCATCGGTAAAGGCTGTACCAGCGCTCGCTGCAATACCCGCATAACGTAGGTAGGGCGGCTCTACACCCTGCACAAAAACATTCCCGGTAAGACCCTTGTACGTTATTAGAGCCGGAAAACGGGCTAACGGCGAGGCGTCAAGCACTTCATCCATATTTTCAAAATCAGTGAGTGTTTCGCTGGTGAGTGTGAGTCCCTGAGCGCCGGTGGCTGAGACACCCAGTGAAAGTAGCGTCTCACCGAACACGATCTGTTCAAGGATGATCTTTTGTAGTCCAAAACCTAAACCCACAAGCACTACCACTGCACCCGTGCCCACTCCCATACCAAGAATAGTGAGCCACGTACGAAGTGGGTTAGTCTTAAACATACGGGTAGAAAGCTGAGCCAAGTCTTGCACGCGCATACTAATTTTTGTAGCTTACGTCCACTCCTTGGGCGATAATTTTTTCAAAGTACCGTGTGAGATCATCAGCCTCGCTTTCCGCCAGCCCCAAACCGCCGTTCTTTACGGTTACCATAAGGCGCTCATTAAATTCATTGTCCTCGGATACGCCCGTTACCCGGTCGGCGATCATTTCTACTAAGTGATCGTCCTGCTCCTTATTAAGCTTGAGTCGATACGCCTGCAGTAAGTGATCACGCAAACGCTCAGCGAGTTTGTGCTGACTGAAAAACACACCGGCGTTGTCCTTTTTGGCACGAAAACGTCTGATGTCATCAGCTTGGTGGATCATGCGATCTGCCATAACAGCCATTTTTCGGGCCTGCGTCTCGGGAATCTCGACTCCACCGCGTTCAAACGGCAAGCTGAGTGACTTTATAAACGCTTCCTTATCTACCTTACCCTTAATAAACAGCTCAGTAGCGTGTTCGAGACGAACTATCTGGTCAAAAGTGAGTGTTTGGGTAAGGAAATTTACCATACTCTTCACCCGCAGCGTGTCGATGGAATCATACGGGTAGAGTCGCGCCAACTGCTCGAGCTCGGTGACAATGGTCTCCCCTTCCCGCACTGGCTTAATTTGCTTGCGTTGTGGGTTTACCACTTCACGGATAATTCGGCCATCTTTGAGGTAGTACACGCGGTGAGCATATGAAAGGTGAGCCGCATTATGTGACACCATGATGATGGTGCGGCGGTCGAAGGTGTTAATTTCATCAATTTTATCCATCACCTGCTGTGTAGAAACTGAGTCAAGGTTACCGGTTGGTTCGTCGGCCAAGAGAATTTTAGGATCATTCACCATCGAACGAGCCACCGACACGCGCTGTTGCTGCCCTCCCGAGAGCATGGCCGGGATTTTATGCGAGACGTGGCCAACTCCAAAACGGTCAAGTAGTGACTGCGCACGACGGTTGCGCGTTATTTTATCAGAGTTACAGAAAATCATCGGGAGAGCGACATTGTCGAGCACTGATAGCGAACCAATCAGGTTGAACGACTGAAAAATGATACCCATCACGTAGCGCTGGAAATACACCCGTTCTGATGGTGGGTACGAGTAGATGTCATCCCCACGAATAAGGAGCGTTCCTTCACCCGGCGGAAGCGAGCCTTGGATGGAATACATGAGGGTTGACTTGCCACAACCAGAGGGGCCGAAGAGGATGATGTATTCACCCTCAAAAATATCAGTGTTGACGCCCGTAAGCGCTTTAAATTCATTCGATTTACCCTTGTTGTAGATAATCGAAAGATCTCGACACACGATAAGTGGCTTCGCCATAGGACGTTTCCTCTATTATGCCTTGGGGAGTAGCACCATTAGGGACCTGTCCCCATAATAGGTACTAGCCGCCGATATTACTGACCCAGCCGAAGGTTAAGGAGAAATAATGAGCGCAGCGACTATATTTTCCTTATGCGGACGCCTCGCTACTTTCGAGCCTCATAGCGAAGAAAGTAGCGGCGGCGACCCGCTAAAGAGAAACAAGGAGCGCAGCGACTATATTTTCCTTAGACAGCTGCCTTGTCACATTTCTGCGTCACAGCGAGAAAAGTGACGGCGGCAGACTGCAACGCTAATCGATTACTACACCAAGCTATCCGCCGATATTACTGACCCAACCGAAGGTACTCTGGAAGTTTTCGATGATGAGGTCGATGATATTTTTTTCCTGAATTGGTGTAAAAAGCACAAAGTTCTCTGAGGTAACTGTGTTGCCTGCTTCGTCTTCGCAATCCAACCAGAATTGGTACACCGTTGCTGGTGCGAAGTCGATGATAACTTCCACGTGGCGAGTGTTGTATTCCTTAGTCTCCTTTTCTCGTGTCGTTGGGTCGGTACCCCCCGCCACACCTTCCTGGTAGGTCATAAGACAGGCCGCTGGTTCATCGGTAGCCCACTCAATAATGGTTTGGATGCGTGACTCGCCACCCGGAAAAATAGTGGATTCGTTTGTTACGTTAGAAATGAATGGCGGAGCGATGTCACGCACGGTGATGAATTGGATAGGCTGACTACGTACCCGGTCACCACCTGAATTTTCAGCAATCACGAAAGCGACGTAGCGGGTGCCTAACGTAAGGTCTGCGAGGCGCATCTGGTGCGACGTGGCGAGGGTTGGCCTACCCACAGAATTCTGCGCGCCGGTGGTCAGGTCTTGAAACTCAATCAGTGCCTTAGCGGGAACGGTCGTATCCCAGGCAAGCGTAGCTGCGTTTTCTTCGACCTTAAGTACGCGCAAATTGCGAATATTAGGGAGCGATGCTTTGGTAAGGAAGGTGAAAACACGACTTTCACCGGTAATGTTGTACTCGTCAGTTGAGCGCACCATGAAGCTGTATTCGGTGTAGGGCTCGAGACCAATGAGACGAATCTCATGGTCCGTGGTAGGACCAGCAGTAGAAGACTGGGAAAATTCGAACGTAGTCCCGTCAAAGCCGCGTGATGGTGAAAAACGTACTTCTGACGTCGCCTCACGATCAGTTGTCCACTTCACTATTGCCGACGTGGTTTCGGGAATCACTGTAGGCGGCCCCACAATAGTGAGATCTTCGGTAATGCCTTCGATAGCTTTAATTACCTCATTAACGATTTCTTTAAGTTCCTTCGGGTCAGTAATTTCTTCAATGAGCTCAAGAATTTTTTCACTCGTGGGCGGCGGATTGAGCGCCGGTACCGCTGACGGATCCCCGGCGAGCCCCTCTCCTTCCCCCGCCTGATCGCCACTTGAAGGCGCCGTATCAGTTTGAAACTTGTAGTCAGCCGAAATTGCCTGGTTGCCATTTTCATCGGCTGAGATAACCCGGAAATAGTAAGTTCTACCTTGCTCGAGGCTATCAAGGGTAATGGAGTGCGCAGTGCGCTCGGGTACCGGGACGCGTACTACTCCATAATCTGGGGTCAAGCTAAAGTTAACCGCTGAATCAGCGTCTTCGTCGGTTTCCCACGTGATAGTAACACTGGTACCAGTGGTGGTGGCAATCACCACATTTTCAATTTCGGGTGCGGTGGTGTCGTTTGATTGCGCGCTCACCGACGCCGCAAACACACCCACACATAGAAGTGCCACACACAGCGCCAGGTACCGAGTCATTGTAATCATCATAGCATTGGTCTATGGATCAACCGGGGTGAAGATGTTGGTGCCTGAGTGGGGGGCGCTATTAATACCGAACGGCACAGCGATACCCCAGAATACATCAGCTGCTACCGGCGGTGTAATGTTGGCAGGCTTTGAGAGATTGAGACCAGCCGCTACAGGAGTAGACGACGATAACTGTGCACAGCTCACGCAGCCCGTGTACGTAAAGGTTGAAGTCGAAAACTTCTGTTGGGTGACGGGAATAATTGACGATTGTCCATCGCTTAGATCTGTCCCTTCTACCTCCACATCGAGCGCAACGTTGCCTAAGTTTCTAACGGTGGTCGTAGAGTTTACTCCACCTGTGTCCGTGGTTGGCTCAAGAGCGCCGTAATTGATTAGTGCATCAACACTAATCGCCCGCAGCGTTGCTAGCTCTATCCCAGGTGATGAATTGAAGCCGTAGCCACCACCCTGATCTTCAGCTTCAATAAAGGCAAACCACTCTTGACCATCGTAGGTGCCAAAGTCAGTTGGATCGGCATGGAAGTATACATGCGCTGTGCACGTCAACTGGCAGGAGTTACCACTACAGCTACTAAACGAGCACCCACCCGTTTCTGTTGAAAGACGGTAACAATTGTTATTATCGACGGTACAAGAAGCCCCTACGGACGTGCGGTAAAAGGTAGCTGTCGCATGTTCCAAGTCAGCACCACCGTTGAAGTCAAAGACCGAGGTTGTGGCCACTACGGCGGTGGTAGTACCTGGGGTCAAAGTAATCGCAGCACCTCCATTAAATGAGATGGAGGAGATTGTTGGGTCAAACTGCAATCCCAGCTCTGCCACCTTGGCGTAAAAGTCAAGCTCTGTCCCAGCATTAGTAACTCTAAAGCAGTAAGAGTCACTGGCGTTGATGGTGGGTGTCAATACGTACTCAAGTTCAGTGTAGAAACTTTGATCAATATCAATAGCAGATGTTTGTACTGATGGGTTCTCTACCAGCTGTCCACTTACGTACGTGCCGTTGGTACCAAATAACTGATCAGACAGAACGTCTCCATCAGCGACATACGACGAGGTGGCCATACAAATTGGCGAACTGCCGCACGAGGCCTGTATCGGAACTGTTACGAAGTTGCTTGCTGACACTGATTCGCAGGTCGGGGCAGCTCCCTTGGCGGCATATTCTAAGCGGAACTGCTGGTTAGTAATATCAAGTCCTGAGTTTTCAATTGCCACCCGTAGCCGAGCCACACTGCCTGGCTCATATGCACTTCCAGGTTCATCAAGGTCAGCTGCCCAACTTGCCCCGCCAGGCACCTGCTCGGCTCCGAAGTAAACCTGGGGTCTTCCCGCACCACCGGTACGAGCCATGACACTGTCCCATGCCCCTTTATTAATCCAAAAGCCAAAGCCGATTCCGCCAGTGGTGTATGAGCTGTCTGTGGCACTCGTCGTAGCCACCAGGGTGCCAGATTCGGTGTAAAGAGCAACATCCATACTGTCGTCAGTTTGCCAATCAACTTCCACTTCATACCACCCCGTCGCATAGGTCACTGATGTTGTAGATAGTACCGTTCCTGAACTATCGTTGTCAGTTACATTCTTTGCAAGGATGAGACGATCGGGTCCAAAGCGCTGTAAGCAAACTGCGTAATTCTGGTTGTTGCTACCTGGTGACTGTACACCGAAGAAGGTACAGGCATCATCTTCAGGGGCACTAACGTTGACGTACTGCATCCAGCGCACAGCCTGTCCTTGGCTTACTGATAGATCGGTACGATAAATTCCGTCGGCGATGGTGCGTCCCAAAGTGTTAGACGGCTCAAGTGCATAACTACCACCATAGACCGGACTACTGTCAGTTTGAAACAGTGATGTGTCACCACTATATTCGGTAAGATTGTTGTCCTCAAAGTCGTCAATTGCTGACAGTGTACTCGTTCCAGAACTAGTTGTAGAGGCAGTAGTATTTCCATAATACATAAAGACAGTTGTTGTGTCCGGAACAACCGAAGGAACACGTACCCAAACCACCGCACTTACCGATGCAGTGGCGCGCTCAACCCAGTGCGAAAGCAGAGTCGTGCCGTCTGCTGCAGTAAACCGTAAGTCGTCAAAATCCGACTGCATGTCACTGTCGTAGGTAATGGTCACCTTTACTGCCGTAGTAGCGGTACTGGTAGCAATGTCAGATACCAAGCGTATTCGTTTTCGGTAATCCCAATCAAGGTCAAACCACTCGCTGGTTGGCGCGCCCTCTCCACCATCATCAAGACGCCACCTTACGTGTGTTTGCTCTGTAAGCAAACACTGACTATCATCAAAACGGAGTGAGCCACACGCATCAACGCCATCGATGTCATTAGCTTCACCGCCAAGGTTGCCATAGCTATTGGTAAATCGCCAAGCGTTGGGAGTTTCTCCCACTAATTCAATGTTATTTCCCGTAAGGGGGGAGGAGGCATTGAAACCAACGTTGTCAAAGATTTTTGAGGGGTTGGCATTTAGGGTGGTCGACGAGAGGGTTATAAGTGGCTCACTATTTACCGCCAAGTTAAAGTAACCATTTGAAAGATCTGTGATAGTAGGCGTCCCTGAAAGGAGTAAACCACCTACCCCCACATCACTCATACTGTAGTAAGAAGCATTAAGAGTGCCCCCCAGTACGCGTAGTGCATACGTGGTGCTGGCACTTTGACTTTGCACAGAAGTGACGTTACCGCTGGCGCCTACAAGTTCGAGCGCTCCACTGCTTAGTGTAGTGGTAGCAGTGGGGGCCATATACACACTCACAGCCCGTTCACTTCCCGTAAGGGTTGTGCCGTCAAAGTCGGTGGCGTAACTCCAATACTCTGTAGTGGTAGCAATGACTACATCACCCCAGATGTAAAGGTGGCCGTTAACGTTATTGTGGTCTTGGGCATAGAGTGAGCCAGAGGCGGCCACCGAGGTGGTAGCGGCACTGCTGTACCACGTGCGCACATCAGTATTAGCACCAATCTGCAGCGTCCCGTAAACATCACCGCTGTTGGTGCGTGAGTTGACGGAAAAAGCCGTACCGCTCTCTAGGATGAGTGTCGACCCAGTCCACGTGGTCGCTGCCCCGCCAACACTATTAGTGAAGACACCGCCAACCCGGACACGAGCTCCACTGCTTAC
This sequence comes from Minisyncoccota bacterium, assembly GCA_022841645.1. Taxonomy (GTDB): domain Bacteria; phylum Patescibacteriota; class Minisyncoccia; order Phycocordibacterales; family UBA918; genus OLB19. The sequence goes on along the minus strand of JALHRC010000002.1, from coordinate 18,006 downwards.
GGTAAGGGAGTTGACGCTCGCAATCGTAAAGTTATTGGTGGTCGTTGCACTTCCCATGGTGTAGCCACCGCTCGGTGCACCAATTTGTAGGTTGTAGAAGGAACTGCTTCCCGGATCTACCGTTTTTCCCCCAGCACTAGCATTGAGCAAGACCGTCCCCGAGGCGTGGCTAAAGGTGCCACCGGTAGCAGTAAATGAACCACCGACCGCCAAGGTACCAGTTCCAATCGTTACACTACCGGCATTTACAGCAAAGTCATCAAGGAAGGTGACCGACTGGTCAGCCAGCGTAAACGGCCCCACACCAACAAACCGAACAGCATAGAGATCTGACGAACTTGCACGTAGGACTGCCGAGGACGTGCTCGTCATTATCAAATCAGCGGTATTGTGCGCAATCGTACCGCCTCTATTTTCAAAACTTCCACCAACAGCTAGGTTCCCTGAAGGTAGAGACAGTGTGCCTGCTGTCACGGTAATCGATCGACTGGCGGTGGCATGTGTATCGGTCATATTCCATCCACCACCAACCCCACTAAAGGTAAGCGCGGCGACAGCAGAGTTACCAAAGCGAACGGTTTGCCCCGTGGTCGTGGCAATAAAGGAGAGTGGGCTACCGTTTACAGCAAACGTACCACCCGTAACGTTAAATGCGCGACCAATAGTTGTTGTGCCGGTCGGGAAGGTCACGATCCCAGCACTCTGTGCGAAGGTACCACCGAGCGTAAGTGTTGGATCTGTCACTGTCCAACTGCCACTGCCTGAGAAGGTGGTGTTGTAGAAACTACCAGCGTTGATATCGATTGTCCGAACGGCTCCGGAAGTAGTAAACGTAATTGTTGACTGGGCCGGGACAAAACTTGCTCCAGTAGCAAAGGTGAAACTACCCCCTATTGAGTGCGCCTCGCTACCCGACGTACGGAACGTAGCGTTGGTTTGCGCTTCAAAAGTACCATCAACCGCATCACCGCTACCGCCTCCGAGTACTGTGACATTGCCACCCGGCGCAAAAGTCTTGCCTGTCCAAACAATCAGTTTGCGGTCAGCAGAAATTGAGAGTGTGTCGGGTGCTCCACTAACCGCAGTAAACGGGATATCGGCATCGTCGCTACTATCATAAACTGCCATGTCATCAATAGTTATTGGGTCCGTTCCTTCATGTCGAACAACTACGCGCCGTTCATAGAGATGTAAATTGGCTATAGAAGAAATTGGATCGATTGATACCGTCGCTGCCTTGGGAGTGGTGCCGTTGAGGAAAAGAGTTAGCGTGTCATTCGTATTGTAAGCAACGTTAGGAATGCTAAAGGCCCCCGTAGCTGGACTACAGGTTGCGTTGTAATTGGTGAGGCCAGCCACCACGAGCCGTACCACCGTTGCAACACCGTCACAGACTGAGGAAACGGTGCTCCCCTCGTCACTGTAGACATTGCCCGAAACAGTAATAAGTGCCGCCGAATCGTCCCATACCACGTATCCCGGATCACCGTCAGGGTCAACATCGTATCCTTCTCCAGCAATATCACCCGAGTGACCGGTAAAGCGCCAGGCAGCAGTAGCCGTGCCAGTCGCGGTCACGTTGGTGGCACCAGTAACACCAGTATCAGCCTCAAAAATGTTACTCGCAAAGTTCTTGGCTGGATTTTGATTAATCACCGTCCCACCAATGGTAAGTGCGGTGCCACTGTTAATTTTGACTAAGTGATCAGTCCGTGAAAAGTCCACAACCGTTGGCGTGCCAGAAAATACAATACCTGAAGCATTAACATCGCGAATGACGACACGATCCCACGAAGTTGATGCCGTGCCCTCAACTACCATAGCGTACGTTCCTGATCCTTGGTTTTGTAAAGTAGTTGAAGCAGTACTCGAGCCAATGACAGAAAGGCCACCGGCTGTAAAGCGAGCACTCGCTCCTGACGCAAAGTACACATCTACCCCACGACCAGTTGTCAGTGCGGTACCGTCAAAGTCGGTGGCATAGCTCCAATGATCAGTACCACTTGCCCGCACGAGCTGACCGTAGATATAAAGATCACCATCGTTTCCAGCATGATCCATTGAATAAAGTGAGCCAGTTGAATTCACCGCATAGGAAGCCGCGCTTGAGTTCCACATTCGCACCTGGGTACCAGCAGCAACAGAGAGTACGTTATAGGTATCGCTCGTGGTCGAAGCGTTGATCTCAAATGTGCCGCTTCCAAACAGATGCAAGGTGGCACCTGTCCAGGTGGTAGCAGCACCAGCCAGAACATTGGTGAATTGTGCACCTACCGCCAGTGTCTGTCCCGAAGCAACGGTAAACGAACTGTGATTAGTAAGCGTAAGTGCCCCCGTGGTGGTGGCCGATTCGGTGAAGGTAAATGCTCCTGTTCCATTAACATCGAGCGATCCAAAACTTGATTGACCAGCTGCAATGGTAGTAGAACCAGTACCGGCAAAGCGTACGCTGCCGCCACTGCTCGTAAATACACCGTCATTGTCCCAGCTACCCAAAACAGTGAGTAGCGCACTGTTGCTACCAACTAGAGTCCCGTTGCTTGCGACATATACATTTCCGCGGACTTCAAAGAGTGGATCGTTGGCTGTAAGGGTAAAAGTGGTGGTAGTTGCCCCGCCGACCTGCAAGTCACCGCGTACTACTATGCCACCTGAAAGTGCTGTAAAGGTGGGGGCAGCCACCCCAGCATTTACTACGAGGTTGTAGTAATCAGTGGCGGTTACATTGGCGCCGGCACCACTGTAACGAAGGGTACTGGTATCCTCAAGGAAAGTGCCACTCTCAACCAGTACCGTACCTGTACCAGAGAGATCCCAGCGAGAATCGTTGCTGTCAAGGAAATGGGCACCGCTAATGGTGAGCACACCCGCAATGGTTGTGGTAGCCGTACCAGCCGGCGAGGTGGTACCAACAACCGATCCGTTACCAAGGGTGAGATTGTTAAACGTCCACGGTGAGGTACCACCAAGCGTATTGGTTCGATAGAGATGCACAGTGCCGCCGCCGAGTGAGAGCGTGCCATTACCGAGAAGACTACCCCACGGCAGCGTGAGGCTGCCGGTACCGGTCACAATTCCGTTATCAATGTACATATTTTCATACACCAGCAGATTGGCGCCGATATTCCACGTACCGCCCACGCCGTTAAATTGTAGGCGGTTGAAAGCTATCGTGCTGGTACCCGTGATACTTTTACCACTGGTTGTCGCATTGAAAACTATAGTTGATGAAGCAGGGGTAATGGTTGCAAGCGAACCCAGCACCAAACGTCCAGCCAACGTGTGGGTTTCGGTTCCTGTAGCAGTAAATGCTGCGTTTGCACCAAGCTGCAGCGTACCTTCGTAGCCATTGCTATTACCGTTGCCCGCAAGTGTCACATTGCCACCCGGCGCAAAAGTCTTCCCGTTCCAAACATATAGTTCAGTCAGCGGCAAAACAGTGAGGGTGTTGGTGGCTCCAGTGGTTGCAATATAAGGCAGGTCGGCTTCGTTATCGTTATCGTAATTAGCCAAGTCAGTAATGGTAAGCGCTGCCGTGTCCTCGTGACGCACAATTAGCCGATTGCCATAGATGTGCATATTGGTCACGTTGGTGGTAAGTGTCTTAGAGAATGTGGCCGCCCGCTGCGTGGTGCTACCAAGATCAAGGAATACCACCACTTTTGGATCACCAACGTACGCCACACTCGGGAAGCTGTACGCCCCCGTGCTAGCGTTACAGGGAGTAGACGAAGCATAGCTGCCACCATCTACGATTATCCGTACATTAGGTGTTGTTCCATTACATACCGGAGCACCCATGGTCGTTGTGCCGTCGTCACTGTACACCGTACCCGACACAGTAATAAGGTACGACGAGTCATCGAAGCGGAGCGAACCCGGATTGTCGTCTCCAGCATCGAACGCCTCACCGTAGAGATTACCACTACCTTGTCTAAACCAAATGAAATTTGATGATGAGCTTGTAAGCGTGACGTTACTCGCCAGCCCCGGGGTGGTCGTGCTAAACGATATGCGGAAGAACTGCCCACTGGCGTTGCGATTTACAGTGGCCCCATCAACCGATATGCCAGTACGAAGCGGAGTTACGGTAAACGCGCCGTCGGTAAAGGTAGCAAGTGTTGTTGAAGCAGTAAGTTGGAGGCCACTATTGTCGGTATCTGACACACTAAAATATTGCGCCGTGACTGTCGCCAGACTCGCACGGAGTGTGTACGCACCACTTTGTGCGGCAACAGTTGTCGAGGCAGTAGCCACTCCAACCACCGACAGGGTTGAGGTGGCAACTACTACCGATGAACTAGAGGCAATTCTAACGTCCACTTGTCGACTCGTAGAGGTACCAAGCGCCGTACCATCGAAATCAGTCGCATAGCTCCAATGTTCAGTTCCGGTCGTTCGTGCGTAGTTACCATAAATGTAGAGATCACCATCGACGGCTGCATGGTCTTGGGAATAAATCGCGCCAGTAGCCCCTTCGGTTTGGTACGTGGTCGCTTGCGAATTCCACATGCGCACCAGTGTCGAAGACGCGGCGCGCAACGTACCGTAGCTATCACCGCCGTGTGTCTTCGCGTTGAGGGTCGTAGAGCTACCACTACCAAGCACCAAGAGTGACCCGGTCCAGGTCGTGATGGTTCCACTGGCAGCATTGGTAAATGTACCCAGTGCCGTAAGCGCCCGACTACTTTGAAGCGTAAATTGGGCGGCATTGGTCAGATTGACCGCGACTGTTGCGGTAGCGTTTTCGGTAAGAGTGAAATCTCCTGTCGCACTATTAAATTCTAGGGTGGCAAACGGTGAGGTGGTACCCGCCGCAATAGTTTCAGCACCCGCTGTTGAGTTAAATCGAACCGTGCCGCCACGGGCGTCGAAGGTTGCGTCGTTATCAAATGAGCCACCGACGCTCAAGGTGCCCGCTGGCAAGAGTGCGTCACCGCCGCTTTCAAGAACAAAGTTACCTAGCATTGTTACAGTGGCATCACTAAAATTACGCGCTCGTGACGCCTCGGCTGCACCGACACTATAGAACGTAGAGGTGGTAGCGATGTTTCGGTACTCAGCGTCACGCCAGGCATTGCTACGCGTTACATTGGCGACCCGAACTTCGTCAATTCGACCGTCCCAGTTAATACCGCGGGTGGGACGTAGGTCACTAAGTGTAAAGTTGGCACTGACAGTTCCATCCCCAGGATTGGTAAAGGAAAGCCGCTCCACTCCATTGACACGTAGTGTGGTGGCACCCGCGTCAACGGCGTTGACTGACACGTGATACCACGTACCCGTCACTACGTCAGCTCCAGTCGAGACATTACAGGTGGTACTGTTCGTGTAAGCACAAAGAGTAAGTTCGTCAGGGTTTGCTGTACCTCCTACCCGCAGCCATTGGTACGGTGCGCCTGACGCTGAAATACCATACAGCGAACGCCCGAAGCTCTGTTCATCAGCATTACCACCCGTCAACGCGTCAGCGTTAAACCACATCGACACGCTGTACTGATTCTGATTCTCTACGACATTACCAGCAAACTGCACCGAGTCAGTACTAAAGTCTTGTGCACTCCCCACTCGACCACTCGTGGTGACGGCTGGGTTCCCAGCACTAGTTTTAGTGCCGCTCGTCGCCATTGCGCTGTTAAGGATGGTGGCAGTGGTGAGATCGCCTGAGTGCGCAACTACTCGATAATTGCTACTCCAGACATTACGAGCACCAAAGGCACTAGTTGACGCATACGCACTAGCCGACCCATTACCGTAGTACAAATAGTATGTGCTGTTCGTGGTCGAAGAAAGTGTAGTGGCTCGGAAGTAAAATTCGCCATCAGTAGTGCCAGTATTAATCGAAACCAGCTCAATCGGCACTTCTGTTACGCCATCACTCTGGGTAACGCGCAAATCATCACCATCTCCTTGCACTGCCGACCAGAAGCCGCTTGGTAAGTCATCCAAGTTGAGGTAGACCGGGAAGTTACTGAGGTCGCCATCAATCTGTGCCTCTTGAATCGTAATTGGAATTCGGTAGTCCCAGGCATCGTTGTACCACGAACCTGACGCCGCACCTCGCGTACGTACATGGTTAAACGATGACCCATTAGTCGTAACACTATTACTATCTTGTACCAACAAGATAACCTCACCATTATTGTGCGCAAAGGCACCTGAACCAGAAGTAAGTAGATCTCCACCAACCGTGAGCGTACTACCAGGGAAGGTTACAGTGCCGGCAGTGATGCGCATATGTCGTGAGGTGGTACCAGTGCCGCTATACGTCCATGACCCTGAACCAGTGAAAACAAGATCATAAAAGGCATTATTGAAGACCGTGCCGTTTTGTAAAATAGTCCGCCCAGCGACCGTCGAAGTCATGCGTACCTCACCATTATTGTGAAGGAACGTGCCACCGGAATTGGTAAACGAGCCCGCGATCGTGGTTGTGCCGGTAGGTAGCGTTACTGTTCCTGTCGCAATAGTCAAGGAACCATTGAGTACGAGTGTCGACGTTGAGAAGGACCACGACCCGCCCGCACCATTAAATGTCAGATTGTTAAAGGCTGAGGTACCGCGAGCAATTACGGCTGAAGAAGTACCAGCAAACGTAACCGTCCCACTTTGGGGGATAAAGGAATTATTATTAATCCAGCCACCATACACCGTAATGTTGTAGCCTGAACCTGACGCATTGAATGTATCGTCACTACCAATCGTGACGGACTGAGCAGCCACGCTACCCCCAAGCGTAATAGTCTTGGCAGTCCCATCAATCACGGCATAACCGACATTCGTACTGGTCGCCTTCGCGTCACTCCAGGTATGACTACCTGAACCAGTAAACGTGGTGGTTCCAAGTCCCGACATATTGCCGCCAACACCAATAGTGAAGTTGCCAGAAATGCTGATACTTGATGTTCCGCGCGACAACGTACCATTTGCGATATTCAGTGTATTTAGAACACTCAGCGCCTGAGTGAGATTGTGCGTGCCGGTGCTACTGCCTGATTCACCGATGCTCAAATTATAAAATTGGGCAGTCGTGCCAGTTGCCGTTATTGATTCAGCTCCTGAAGTGGCGGTAAAGATGATCGTTGACGTGTCTTCAACAAAGCTTCCCTGTTGACTCCAGGAGCCCGAGACCCGTACTGTCGTTGAGGCGGGTCTAAACGTTCCAAAATTACTGAAGTCGTGGGTGGTCACGGCAGCATCAGGTTGGTAGATGGCACCACTGCGAATCTTGAGACGACCATCAGCACACACTGCTTCAGCACACACAACCAAAGCGTTGCCTACTCCTACCGTAAAGAATATGTCTTCATCGTCCGCATTATCGTAACCGGCAAACCCTGCGTTCGTGGTGGTAGCACTATCGTCACTTCCAATGGTGAGGTGACGCTTGGTTAATTCCAGGTTGCTTGCATTACCAATGCCATCGTAGGTAGTGACCGCGACCGCTTCGTTGGCATCCGTTGCGCCATCGACCCACACCGTCAGTGCGTCACCAGCAAACGCAGTCACGTTGGCGATTGACCACGTTCCTGAAGCGGTGATGCTGCCGGTTTTACCGACTTGTAACTCGCCATTTACTGCGACAGCAACGGTTCCGGAGGTGGTAGTGGCTATCCCGTCAAACTCACGAGCTACTCCAGAGACGGTGATGCCCTCGGCCCAAGCCACCGTCCAATCGTTTAACGTAGGACAGTCACCAGCATCACAGATAAATTGTGCATCGAGCTTGAGTACCTCATACACCGTGCGGTCAAGTGCCGAGATGTCGATTGGACTGGTGGTGAAGCCGGCGCTATTACCCGGCAAAGCACTATCGGGAATCAGGGCATACTGAGAAGTGGAAGCGAGGTAGTACACTCGGTATTCAATCGTACTCGCACCTGGTGTCGTATCGTTCCATGATACTGACTCCCAGCGTGGCCCATCACCGTCATTAAAGTCAATCGCTGTCGACCGGATCGAGCCGCTAACAAAGTTCGGATATATTTGCGCAGCCATACTCGACCCGCCAATGTACGGCGTGTTACCGTCAAGCGATGAATTGAGTGTGATGCTGGTAGGCGAATTCCACGACCCGCCATTACGGTACGTAGCATTGATGTCGTCTCCGGTCGCTGCGGCGTCATCGTACGCAGATAGATGCAGTGTACCGTTGCCACCGCGCACCATTTCGAGCTCAAATGAGTCAGTGAGTGTAGTTACGGCAAATTCTGCGCTCGTACTGCTGTTATGGACACGGTAGAACACATTCAAGGTGTCGGAGTAGGCCACGATAAGGTCGCCATCGAGGCCGGCCGTTGTTTCAAAGGCGCAGTCGACCGGTCGACCCGTACGATCGTTAACATCGGCAGGCTCGACTTCGGTAAACGAACTTTGCCACGCCGAACCATCCCACAACTTAAACCCACCATCGTTGTCGTTGTCGTTGTAACACAATGCCAAGCGGTCGGTGCCAACATCGGCGCGCAACGTAGCAAACTCAATGTGGTCCCCCAGATCACTACTGGTGGGAGTACTCCACGCACTCCCGTTCCAAGTCGTGAAGTAGAGGGCCGTTGCTTGCGTTACCGAGCTCGTTGACATCACGAGCACCGCCTGATTACCAGACTCCTCATACGCCAGAGCCATACCCTCTGAGGCGTTTTCAACCAAATCACCGAGGGTGGTGGTACTGGTCCAAGACGAACCATTCCATACCCGCGCCTCGTAGTCTACGCCAGCCGCTACCGTGTGACGGAATACCGCAATGATCTCGTCGCTCGTTGGATCAGATGCCATCAGTACCCATTCACAGTTGTTTGTGTTCACCAAATTAATTGAGCTTGTCGCCGACCAGGAGGTACCGTTCCAAATTGCGGAAACTGCGTCTGTACCAAAACACGAAACGGCCAACAGATCACCCGAGTCCGTCTCGTATGCTAGATCAAATGCTCGTTTTTCCGGATCAACAACGTTGTTATGGAGTTCAAGTACATTGCCCCAGGTATCGCTATCGCTATTATAAATTTGGACATTGACATCATTGTCGGTGCCGGTAGTTCCCAGTGCATACTCTGGTCTAGTTGGTGACGCCTTTAGTCTGGTGTACCGCACTTGCGCACCGACGCTTTCAGCCGTACCGGCACTGCCCCATGCGGTACCGTCCCAGATTCGATACCGCGGGGCTTGACCTGTCCCCTCACCGTAGGCCATCAGAACTTCGCTGATGGTAGAGGTGATTTGAGCCGCTCCAGCGGTTGCTTCAACATCAGCGGTGTCACCAGTCAAAAACTGCTCACCCGTCGTCTGGAACCACGCTGATACTGAGAGTGCAGTGTCGATGGTAAAGCTCTGCGGCTCAGAATACTCACTCCAGGTATTTGAACCACCCGGATCTCGGGCTCGGACGCGCCACCAGTAGGTCAAGCCGTTTGTTAGTGGCGACTGTGCTCGGTATCGAATGGTGTTACCGCTCAGATACGGCGAAGTATCAGTTGAAGAGGCGGTGTTGGTGAACCCAGCGTCTACACCAGAAAGAAATGTGGTCGACGAAGTGAAACTATTAGAACTGGATAGCTGAAGTTCGTACTGCAAGTCTTGTGCCTGCGGGTCACTCGTATAGAAGGTAAAAGCGGGTGTAGTAGTTGCAACCTTTTCATTATCAAAGGGTCGCACTCGTATCGGCGCCTCAATCGTCAGCCCCCAGGTGACTGTCCAATCCAAAAGACGTGGTAGCGTGCTATTGCCGGAAAGTACGGCACGAATCCGAAGCTCATTGTACGTTGTAGTATTAAGTCCAATGAGCGAAATCGGAGACGTATTAAAGCCGCTACTATTCCCAGGAAGGGCACTGTCGGGCACGAGCGCGTAGACTCCACCGCCAGTATTGTATTCAACATAATAATCAATCACCCCCGACGACTCGTTATCAGTCCAAGACAGTTCACCCCAAGCATTACCAGTATCACGATCGTCGTAGTCGATGACTGTTGACGTTATAGTAGCGATGGTAAAACCACTCGCTATACCCACATCGTTTGTACTCGTTGAAACCGATCCGTCGGCTAATTCGTTAGTCAAAAACTGTTCACCGGTCGTCTGGAACCAAGTGGTAATAGTTGTACCCGTAGCAACCGTGACACTCTGTGGTGTCGACCATGGACCAAACGTGTTGGAACCAAAATCATCACGACCCCGCACTCGCCACCAGTAAGTCGTATTATTGGAGAGCGCTGTAGCGGGAATAAAACGAATAGTTTGGCCGCTCGTGTATTGACTACGTTCGGATGGACTAGCAATGTTAGTGAAGAGTGCAAAGTGGTCAACTGAATTACGAGCCACTACCGGGGAACTAAAATCAGCCGAATCGTCAATTTCTATTTCGTACGAGACGAGGTCTTCGAGCTCATCATCAGCCGCAAAGTCAAACCATGGGGTGGTGGAAGCCAGTCGTTCGTTGTCAAACGGCGCACTTACTATTGGAGTAAGCGGTGGCGAATTGGTAATGAGCCGCGGGTAATTAGTGTACGTATTGAAGGTAGCCCCGTCATCATATACAAGCCGGAAGCAATAGTTGGTGTTTGGGAGGGCGGCGTGATTCTCCAGCACAAAGTCCCACTCCGCGTCGCTGCCGACTTCAATTTGGTTTTGGTTTAGTTGAGTAGGATTCTCTTCTTCGTAAGTATCGCGATAATCAGAGCCCGTTAGCACAGTACTAGGAAGCCGTCGGCCATCACCAATAAGCTCTTCTGCAGATACCGAAAAGAATCCCTGAGGGTTGGATTGATTATTGTATTCAGTAGAAATCCACCCCGCGCTACGTCGAGTTGTCGCAAAACGCAGTTCGTCAAGTTGCCCTTCAAAGCCTTGGGTAGTTTCGCCGCCGAAGTTAATCCAATCAGACGTGCCAGTTTGGGCCGCTCCGCCATAGAGTGTAGTAGTCGTGCCATTTAGGAAGAGTCGTACGACGTTACTGCTGTCACGAGTAAGCACTACATATGTCCATGTTCGGTCCGCGGGATGAGTCGCAGTATTATCCGATGATGCAGTACTGGTGCGCACAAAGACAGTACCCTCGGGTGTATTCCACGGACCCATTTTTTCATTCGCACCCGCCGGTCCGGCAATTGCAAAACCATTGCCGTCCCCACCACCAGTCGTTGAGGCACGCCACCACATCGAAGCGGTAAACTGCCCAGCAAAAGCTAGTGCTGTTTCAAACGTACCGCCATCATTGCCATCGAGATCAATGGCACTGCCAATCTTTCCCGCCACAACGTCACCGGCCGTCATGCCCGAGTAAGCAACAGCGTCGTTGCTGTTACTGGTACTATCGCGGAATTGCGGACTGGCGGTCGTGGGGTTATCGTCCAGGGCATGGCGCATCGAGTAGCTGTTGGTCCAGACATTTTGAGCGCCGTAGGTAGCACTCGCTGCGTAACCACTCGCACTGCCGTTTCCGTAGTAAATATAAAACTCACTATCGGTTGTTGACCCCATGGTGGCCTTAAAATGAAGTTCTCCGGTATCCGTACCAGTATTTATCGAAACGAGCTCGTACGGTAGTTCGGTAACTCCGTCAGAAGTAGTAATCCGAATATCATCGCCGTCACTCTGAACGGAATCAAAGAAAGCAGCCGGCAGTACCGAAAGGTCGAGATATACCGGAAAATTTGTTACGTCATCTTCAACCACCGAGTCGTCAACGGTGATTTTGACGCGACGCGGCCATGCGGCACTGTACCAATCACTACCAACAATCGAATTCTCAACCCCGCGGAACAGGGCCGTAGTAGAAGCTGGGCTACCAACATCGGCCCAAGAGAGCGAAGGGCTACAAGTAAGGCCCTCAGCGTACTGCAACTTAAAGCGTTCTGTACTGGTAGGTAGCGCCACATTAAGCCCCTGAAGTGAGATACGCAAACGTATTGCCTCATCTACACTAAGTGCTACGGTTGAATCGAGAGGTGTGTTTAGAGCTAGATCGGTGATCCCTGAGGGCCACGGGTCAGTTGGGGTGAGGAAACTCCCATTGACGTACCACCGATAATTATTTTGAACTAACCGTGGCTCACGCACCCACGAAAGGGTCCATTCGTCGAGACCAGCCGATGCACTCCCCTGTATCGTTAGCGTAGCCTCCAAACATATTTGTCCGTAGGTAGTAGTTGAAAGTCCAGTAAGATCAATCGGTGACTGGGTGACGTCAAAGCCACTACCATTTCCCGAAAGCGCTCCATTTGGTATGTAACTATCACACGTCGTCGTTGCGGTGTAGCGTACCCGAACCTTTACGTCAGTCCCAAAAGGTTCTGTGGTTGAAAAGGTGATGTCTCCCCAGCGCGGCTGATTGGGCACGAACGAAAACGAAATCGGTGGAGTTTGTACCGAACCCTGAGTAAACTGGAAACGCTTTGCACTCAGTGACATCGCCTCATAGACACCAGCTGCAGGGAGAGCCGCTTCGAGGGTTTCACTTGTGGACCAGCTCGAACCATTCCAGTAGGTCGCATCAATTCGGTCATTCTCATCATCGTAGTGAAATGTCATGACAAGCCCATCACCTGCCCGCTCACTCTGCACCCAAAGCGCATCGTTGATGTTTGATCCAGAGAGATTTGTGGTCCAGGTCGACGTCGGGGAGGTGGCATGATAATCACCATCAACCCCCGTATCAGAATAAGGGGCAATGGCATACCCACTTCGGCCAGCGAATGTTTCAAAAGTACAGTCGACCGGACGCGCAGTGTTAGCGTTTCCAGTTCCGGTTAGTTCTTGGAAGGAAGTGCTCCAAACCCCACCATCCCAGCGCAATACACCGATATCCGTATCAGCATCAACGTAGCATAGAACTAACGCATCTGAGGCCGGGTCACTTTCGAGATTAGCAAACATGAAATCATTGCCAATTGATTGCGGGACGTTGGTGCTAAACTCAAGCCCGTTCCAGGTAGTGTAGAGGAAACTGGCAGCTGTTCCATTGGACACAGTGATCAGTGCTTGATTGCCTGATGACTCATATGCAACAGCCATACCTTCAACAGCGACTGCCGCCGGAACCCCAATGATTCTATTGGCGATCCATGTTGAGCCGTCCCACACCCATGCCTCATACTGCGTCCCAGTATCGCGCACCACTACAATAATTTCGTCAGACACTGGGTCCGAAGCGACTTGAATGTAGTTACAGTTGTTGAGTGAGGAAACATCGAGAGTACTCGTCGCGCTCCAGCTCGTACCATTCCAGATGCGGAATACCGGGTCGGGACTGTTGGTACAGGAAATTGCCATTGCATCACCAGACACACTTTCATACGCTACCGCTACCCCACGGTAGACTGAACTCACTACGACGTCCGAAAGCACCACCTGACTCCCCCAAGCGCTGGTGGAAGCGCTGTACACCTGCGCGTAGGCGTCATTGGACTGATCAAGAGTAACAAGTACGTATTCGTCACGACTGACACCAGCAGCAGTTTCAACCCAGTTGATGGTATTTGATACGGCTACCGCATTACCTTCCACTCCCCAACTGGTCCCATTCCAAATGCGAAAACGTGGGGTAGCCACTGTCCCCTCTGCATACACCGCCATAATGTCGTCATTTATTGCTGCGTCAACCTGCACGTTGTCATTGCCACTTGAAACGGTACCAACAAAACTGTTGCCATCAAACTGACCAGTGAGCGACTGATACCAATTTGGAGTTGCGTACGCCATATTGACCGTTAGGTTTTGTGTCACTGACCAGTCACCATATTCACCAGAACCAGTAACGTCGCGGGCCCGCACACGCCAGTAGTACGTAGCGAGATCAGTGAGAGCATCGGCTGGCTGCAGCTGAAAACGAATCATGTCGTCTTCTCGGAACGGTGAGGTGTCGGTAGTAGAAGCTGTGTTTGAAAAACCAGTACTAGAAGTCGAATAGCGCGTAATCGCCCCCACGAAGTCACTCGACGTACCAATTTGAAACTCGTACGTCAGATCAGATGTGCCGTCGGGGTCAACTGCTTCAAAATCAAAATAGGGGGTTGTCGAAGCAAAGCGAATATTACTAAATGGAGTATTAAATGTAGTTGGCGCCGTTGGCCGCTCGTTGTTTTGAATTTTTTGCGTCAGTGTCACAATAACATCGCTTGTCAAAGCAAGGGTCGCATTTGCTGCCTCTTCCTGCACACGAACGTTAATAGTGGCACTCGCAGCAACATCTTCGAGCAGGAATACCAACTGACCAGAACTGTTAGTGTGTCCTCCTTGGTTTCGTATGTAATTTGGCTTTGTTTGCGCACCAGTCCGCTCAACACCATTTACCGTAACTGTCACTCGAGTATTGGTGTGTTGTGTAGCAACGTTAAATGGCGCGTTAAAGGTAAGCAGGTAGCTTCCCGCCTCGTCCACAACAATATTTTGGCTGTTCGTTGTGGTGGAGTGGGTGTAGGTACTATTATCAATAATTACTTGGTTATTAAAGTTAATAGCAGTGGCCGCAGCAGGACTCCAGTCAGACCCCGACGAGAGGGTTGTTCCTCGCAAGACCAAAGTATCAGTGGTTGCAAGTTTTTCTATGTAGATCGATCCCACAAAACCAGTCGTAACTGTTGTAGTGCCCGCCGCTCCTTCACTTTCAGTGGTAACTGTCAAAACTTGATTCGATGTCGTAGCAGTAACCACACCGGTCCAATGGATTGAAGACTCATCATCACTATCGGTATCTTCAAGGGGTCGCGCGTATCCCTGAGCAAACACTCCACCAGGCACCTGCACTCCACCCAGGCGCACGCGACCGAGAACGGCCTGGTGATCTGCCGTACTATTTGTAAGCGGGATACTAATGTGCACGAGGTACGTCCCGGAGTCGCTGAGGGTAATATTTTCAGGATTTACCGAGTCAGAGTGCACATACCCAGTATCCTGCCGAGTCTCGGTCCACTGCAATGCGTAGGCGGTTGATTGATTAAGATTAGTGGAATTTGTGGTACGGGTCGTGGTAGCAGAAAATACTGTTTTCGTGTCACCTACATACTCCAAGAACATGCTAGCGACACCACTTGGATTTACAATGTCAGTAGTTTCAATCACCGACACGCCACCAACGTACACTTCAAGCAGATCATCGGCAGCAACATCTGATAGTAGAAAGTTAACATGCGAGGAGGATTCACTATGGCTATTGGCGTTTCGAATATAGCCACTTCTCCCAAGTCCCTCCGGAACAGCCACCCCATTAACGCGTACTTCAACGCCAACCCGACTACGACTGTTCGTGCCGTCGGTTCTAATCATTGGAACATTCACGGCCAGTAAATAGTCACCCGCTTGTCGCAACGTTACCTGATGAGAATTCGAACTAGTTGAGTGCGTATAGTAGTAAGCATCCACCGTTGATGTGCTCCACTGCAGGGGACTGAGTGCATTGTTAAGATTCGTGCTATTAACAGTCCGCGTCGCGGTAAACCACCCCACCCCCGAGAGCGCGTCAGAAGCAATTTGCCAGTGACGCAGCTCTCTAAATCCATCCATATCAAGCGGTCCGAGCAGGTAGGTATAGGGACTAATATCCGGCGCATCAAAGCGGTAGCTAAGGGTACGTGAATCACCCTCCGACAGGGTGACGTCACTCCACACCAGCTCAGTTACCTCGGGCTTTGAAATCACATTAGCACCGCCGGCGTCGACAATAACAAAGCCTCGCGGGACAGTTTCAACAATATCGCCAGCAAAGGAATGGTTGGCGGTAATAGCTATCGATACATCGTACGGTGCGAGTGGGTAGATACGCGTTGGCGCAGTGCGTTCAATGTCAAAAGCAACAAAGGGTCGTACCTCAAATGAATCTTCGATGAGGTGCACTAATTCCCCACCCTGATTGTAGTGGGAGAGCTGTAGCACATAGCGCCCTTCACTGTTGGTATCAGTGTAATGTGCAACGTAATCTGGAATATCGGTGACGTTGTTCTTGCCACAAGCCCCTGTGCGTTCAATCGGCACTTCGGTCACTGCTTGCTCGGGGTCAATAATCTTGAGAGTCAGGCTAGCATCACAAATAGTATCGCCCTTATCGGTGAGCGCCGCCATGTGAAGATGCACCTCTTCACCCGGTGTATACATGCTCTTGGTCGGGTTTACAGCCAAAACACCCCAGTAGAATTCGAAGTGGTCGATGTATTCGGTGTCGTTCTCTCCTACCACTACCTCAAACCGATATTTACCTGAACGCAGCTTTTGTGGTTGCTCCCTAAACTGGAGCGTCCAGGTGGTATCATCGTGATATACGGTATCGATTGCAATGTCGACCACCTCGCCCTCACTGTCGGTGAGTCGCACACGCTCAACCCGATAGACATTTTCGCTAAAAAGTGCCGTAAACACTCTCCGCAAAAAGCCTTCTTGCGGATCGTAACGCAACGTGAAAGAAGGCAGGCTACTAAACGTGGCGTCAATATCAGGATTATATAGCTCGTGGAATTTCGGAGCTTCCAAAGACCGTTCATAGGTAATGGCATCAGTCGTACTAGCGAGTGTTCTATCCTCGTAGAAGCTGCCGGCGGTAACCTCGAGCCAAATACTCTCCAAATAAACCGCTTCCATAGCCTCCAGATTTCCTTCATACACTACTCGGACCTGAAGTGCCGACAGTTCAGCCAGTGTAGGTGGGGTACCAAAACCTATCAGGTAATAACCGCCGTTGAGACTATTAGACACTTCATCATCCACCTCAATGACGGAGGCGAGTGCGTAATCGCTCGAAGATCCATAGCGGTATTCGACTCGGAAGCGCTGTGGTCCCTCATATGATTGTCCAGCTCGCTCTTTTGCCGACAACGAAAGTCTTAGCTGTGCTGCATCAAGTACGCTTGCACTATCAAATTCAGGTAGGGTAAACCCACTAAACGACAATGCGTAGGCAGAACAATCGGCACTGGCCTCGCAAGGCACGAGCGTAGAGGCGACATCATCACCATTCCCTAGTTGGGCTGTCTCACCATCCACTTCCGTGCCAAGATCGGGCGACGTCACATCCTGCTCATCGACACCCTCTGAGGTAGTCGGCAACGACTCTTCGTTGCCACTTCCCTCTTCGAGTAGCTCATCATCTGACTCAGGGTCAGGCAGTGAATCAGCCCCCGGGGCGAGCGTTTCAACCGGCTCTACTTCCGTTTCCTGTGTCTCCTCAAGTAGAGCACTTTCTTCTGTCGCTTCATCTGAAGGAGAATCTTCTTCTGTCACCTCCACGGTTTCTTGTGGCGTATCCTCTACTTCCTGGGCCAGTGGGTAGCGCTCACGTGCCTCACTAAAAACACCCCACACGATTTCTGCTGCTCGAGTGCTGCGCGCTTGTGGTTCGGCGGTGGTGGAAGATTCATCGCTAGCTTCTGGTTTTGAAGCTGGCTCAGGCTCTGGAGTTGATTCTTCCGCAGCACTCTCCTCAGAAACAACATCAGTGAATTCCTCGTTATCAGGCGATGGACCTGCACCCCCCTCGCTATCGGGAGACACTACTGGTACCTGAGAGGAAGTGTCGCCACCTCCACCATCACCGCTGGTAGCAGCTGGCAATTCATCCCCACGTGCTTCTCCTGTAGTTTCACCTTCGGGTAACGCCGGTTCATTGTCATTTATCTCTGGTAGAGCCGGCGAAGATACTAGACGCTCTGGGGAGGCCGAGTTTTGAATATTAAAATCTTGATGTAGTGCGTACTCTCCGACGTCTTGAATTAGAACAGAATCCAAACCCTTCCAGTCCGTTGTCTCAACGATACCGGGAATAACCACCAACTCAGTGGTGGTGTAGACAGTCGTATCTACCGTCGCGTATACCCAAAGACCGCCGAGTACACACGGCACGAGTAACAACCAAAAGTTGGTCTTATAAAAGACTCGCAAAGCGTTCACGTTATACACCACCCACGCACTCACATAGAATGCGGGGCTATTTTAAATTATAGCGACACACCTCCCAATGTATGGGAGGTGTGTCGCACGTTTCTGTGGATGGACGCTCTATTCTATTTAAGAATAGACTTTACA
>JALHRC010000001.1 GCA_022841645.1 Minisyncoccota bacterium | reverse complement strand
AGAAACAACTAGACGTTGTGGTTCACCTCATGAACCACACGGAGCGGAAGAGTTTGGGGTGGAAGACCCCGTGCTCGGTGTATGGAAGAGGGTGTTGCAGTTCAGGTTAGAATTCAGCTTCACCCCAAGTCCACTACTGAAAACAAGCATTCTGATACAATGACCTTCCCATGTACGTCATCCACGTCATTCCCCTTATGCGCGCCACGACGGTGGAATCACTTACGTATTTTTCTCAGATTGATCACCCAGTAGGAGCCCTGGTGCGGGTGCCGGTACGTGGCAAAGGCTATCAGGCCATTGTGACCGAAACGGTCCCCGTTTCCTCGGCCAAAACCACCCTCAAGCTCGCACATTTCAGCTTGCGCAAATTGCCCGACCAAGGTGAGACAGTGGTGACACTACCCACTTCACTTATAGAGACCGCGCGGGCGCTCGCGCTGCGCTACCCCGCGACCTTGGGCAGCATCCTTTACCACCTTCTCCCGCCGGAGGTACGCAGCGGCGAGCGCCCGTATCCCGACGGCGGCAGCCACGTTCATAGTGAGGACTCCGCCCCGGCAGTACTTACCGCACGCAGTGACGAACGTATCCTTGAATACAAAAGCCACGTTCGAAGCGTCTTTGCGCACCGCGGTTCGGTACTCCTCGTTGCTCCGACCGCCATCGACGCACAGCGTATCGCCCGCGCCCTCTCGCACGGCATCGCCGAGCGCGTCATTACCCTTACCCCTACCCTTGGGAAGCGCGAGCTCGACAAGGCCTTCAAAGCCGTGGCCGACACCAGCCTCATGAAGCTCATTGTCACGACTCCCAGTCACGCCTACCTCGAACGTGCCGACCTCATGTCGATCATTATAGAAGGGGCAGCGAGCCCGCTTTACAAAACCCGCACCCGTCCCTACCTTGATCACCGCGACGCGCTGCGACAATACGCCCGTATTTGTGGTCGAAGTCTCATACTCGGCGACAGCGCCCCTCGTACCGAAGACGAAGTACACCGCCGCAGTGAGCACTACCTCACCCGGGGTGAAGGCGGCAAGCGGATTGTCTTTCCGGCGAACCTCACGGTCATCAAGCACCGCGACAAACCCACTCCCGACATTCCGTTTTCTCTCCTTTCACCAGAACTAAAAAAACATCTCACGACCTCGCTGGAGGCGCGCGAACATATTTTCCTCTACGGCGCCCGCCGCGGCCTCTCGCCGGTCGTGGCCTGCCAAGACTGCGGGTACATCTTTCGTTGTCCTGACTCGGGCGCTCCGTACTCACTGCTGCGCACCTACCGCGATCAAAAAGAAGAGCGCTGGTTTGTGAGCTCAACCTCGGGAAAGCGGGTCAAAGCCGTCGATGTCTGTGCCGGCTGCGGTAGCTGGCGCCTGCGCGAGCGTGGTATCGGTATTCAGCAAGTGTATGACGAAGTAAAGGCGGCGTTCCCCACTGCCCCACTATTTCTTTTTGATACGACGACCGCCACCACGACGAAGACCGCACAAAACATTATTGATCGTTTCTACACCGCCCGCGGCTCCATCCTCGTCGGCACCGCCATGACCCTTCCCTACCTCGTCGAAGCCGGTGTACACACGAGCGCCATCATTTCCTTTGACGCCACCCGCAGTATTCCTACCTGGCGGGCCGACGAATGGGTGTTTCAGTTCTTGCTTCACCTGCGCGAGGTCACTCGCCGTGAAGTCTACGTACAGACTCGCACCGATGAAGATAATCTCCTCACCTTCGCTGGCCGGGGCGCGCTCGAACGTTTTTACGACGACGAGATCCGTCTGCGTGAGGACTTACAGTACCCCCCGTTTGCCACCCTTTTCCTCTTCTCTTGGCAGGGCCCAACGGGCACGATCAAAAACGTCGACGCTGTGATCGCGACCGCCACCACTCCACACACTCCTCAGTGCTACAACGACCCGTTCTCCACTCCCGAAAAAACCACGCGCCATGCCCTACTCCGCCTATCGCCACAAGAGGCGCGTAGCGAAGCACTCATCACTCGCCTACGGGCCCTGCCGCCTTACATCAAGATTGAAATTGACCCGGATCGGATTGTTTAGCAGAAGTAAGGAGGTACGAAGTACCGACTATACTTTGCTAATGCAGGCGCCTGACTACTTTTGAGCATCAGAGCGAAAAAAGTAGTCGCGGCGAGCTGCGAGGAGAAACCGAGTCACGACTATATTTTCCTGATGTCGACGCTTCACTACTTTTGAGCAGCACGGCGAAAAAAGTAGTGGCAGCGGGCGACTCAGTAGAAATAATGAGGCCTTTGGGCCGACTATATTTTGCTAATGCAATTGCTTCAATAGATTCGACCTACAAGGGGAGAATCTATTGGCAGCAACTTGCTCAGGAGAAATTAAGGAGTAGCAAAGCTACGACTATATTTTCCTGATGTCGACGCTTCACTACTTTTGAGCATCACGGCGAAAAAAGTAGTGGTAGCGGGCGACTCAGTAGAAATAATGAGGCCTGATAGAAAGATTCGCAAAAGCTGAGTTTTGTTGTAGAGTACTACAAATTATGGCCAAACTCGTCCCCGAAAACCACCCTGCCCTCCACGCTATTGCGGAAGAAATCACCCGCGAGGAGTTTTCTGATGGTACGGTCGCAAAGATCGTTAAAGACCTGCGTTCAGCCATCAAAACCTATAAAGTCGACGGGTATACAGCGGTCGCTATTGCCGCGCCACAGATCGGCGTGAGTAAACGACTGTTTTTAATTGAGGACCAGTCAAAGGCCGCTGACCGACTTCCCACGATCATCGCCATCAACCCGCGCTTTACCAAGTTCTCTAAAAAAACTCATGTCGTAGGCGAAGGCTGTCTCTCGGTACCCGACTACTACGGCGTCGTACGTCGCCACACCAACGTCACTCTGGAAGCGCTCGACGAACACGGCAAACGCTTCACCCGTGGCGCAGGCGGACTTCTGGCGCAAATCATGCAGCATGAGTACGACCACCTCGACGGCATCCTCTTTACCGACCGCGCAGAAGAGCTGTGGCATAAAGACAAGACGCTTAGGTCGGCCCGCCGCGAAGCGGAGCAGATGTAATTCTTATAACCTTTCCACCTACATGAAGTTTGCCTTTTTTGGTACGCCCGACATCGCCAGCCTCGTTCTTAGTGAACTCGAGGCAGCCGGCCTAGTGCCAGCGCTCGTAATAACTAATCCCGACGCACCGGTAGGGCGCAAGCAAGTCCTTACCCCACCGCCCGCAAAGGTGTGGGCAACTGAACGTGGACTTCCCATACTGCAACCCACGACTCTGAATCACTCGGGAGCGATGCCTGAACTCACTAACAGCAACTGGGACTTTTTTGTGGTCGCCGCCTACGGCAAGCTTATCCCAAAGTGGCTACTTAACATCCCCAAGCACGGCACGCTTAACGTACACCCTTCCCTTCTCCCAAAGCTTCGCGGCGCCAGCCCCATCCGCAGTGCAATCTTAGAAAACATGAACGAAACTGGGGTGACCATAATGCTCATGGATGAAGAACTTGATCACGGGCCAATCCTCGCGCAAGAACGGACAAGGGTCGCACCCGAGGTCTGGCCGGTGCCCGGACGAGAGCTTGATCAACTTATGGCTATGCATGGTGGGAGTTTGCTGGCTGAGGTTATTCCGCGTTACCTCGCCGGAGAAATTACCCCACGTGCCCAAGATCATTCGCAAGCTACGTTTTGCACCAAAATCACTAAACACATGGGTGAACTGGCGCTCGATCCGCACCATCTCCCTACCGGTGAAATCGCCCGTCAATATCTTCTCAAAGTCTGCGCCTTCGACGGCTGGCCTGAAACATTTTTCATGCACGAGGGAAAGCGCGTGAAGATAAAAGACGCTGCAATAATCGACGGTACTTTTACGCCGACCCGAGTAGTTCCTGAGGGGAGGGGTGAGATGGTGTTTTCAGATTTTCTCGGTTTTATTTAAGAAGCAATTCTTTAGCGTACTGTGCATAGGCAGCCACGATCTCAGGTTTTACTCCGTCCGGCGTTTTCATAAGCATGTCGAGTAAATGAAATACGTCGCTTACACTTTTCTGCGAATGCCGACATTGCTCGATTATAGTCACGTCAGGTTGGACTCCTAGCCATTTTTGGTTAATTGTTTCAACCAACTGACGCAGGTTCTCGGCCACCGGTGCCGTACGTTCAGTATTTGGTGACTCGTGCATATTTATAAAATTATCTTCCCCAACGCATCATTTCTTTTAATTTCCTTCCCCCACGACGTACCAGACTCTCGCGCTTGTCGTGTGCTTTGCGCAATTCGTAATCGAGCTCGTCGCGCACTATATCAATACCCTTTTCAAAGGTTTCTGCTACCCCTTCGGCACGAAATAGTTTTCCACTCAGCCAAATGTTCGCCTCAACTCGGAAAATTTTTCCTGACTGACTGGCCGTCTCTTTAGCAAACTCTACTTCGCAACGTGCCACCGTGCGCTCTCCTAGGTATTTTTCGAAAGCGGCAAACTTGTGTTCAACTACTGGTTCTAGGTGACGTGCTTCGTCGGTGTGCGTGTGCTTAAAACTAATGCTCGGAAATGCCATACGCTATGAGGGTTAGTGTGGGTAACATCCTCTGTATCTATTGTAACATTGGAACGAAGCTGACCGTGATGGGACAGCAAACGGCGGGCACTTCGTGCCCGCCGTTTGCTGTCCTCTATCCTGCATTTCCTCCTACCCCTCGCAGGCCAAACACACCGAGCCTCCGATATGCACCTTGGGTCGTGCACTGGCCACTGCTTCACGTCCATACTGCCGCTCTAAGTGAGCGATGATGTCGTCTGACTCATACAGCGCGACTCCTTTTTCTTCGTCGACGAGATACGGCACACTACTCTTTCCCCCGTGCGCTACTAGTTCCTGTTCGTATTCGTCACTCTCGACAATGTCGCGTAAATCAGCCTCGAGACCAAGGCGTTCAATGACCGCCAGTACACGCCGACAGAAAGAACAGGTAGGTTTATAGTAAAGAATGAGCATAAGGGGTGGTGCTTATGTGACTAACCCCCCTATTCTACACCAGATCGGCTACGGGCTTTTCCACAGGGCAACAAATGAAAAACACAACCACTATTTATGACGTACTACCCAGACAACAAGTAACACTACACTAACAAATCCCAGCAAAATCAACGCAGTAACAAAAGGACCAAAGAAATACCACAGCAGCCCGATGGGGGGTCAACAAAATAAGTAAGGCCAACAACTCACCGATGGTCGGTGACATACACAATAATCGTATCACAAACCCGTAGTCCACGACCCAGACGGCACGGTTGAAATATCACACCAATACGTTACAATGCGTCCTGCTCATGTAAAAACATGAGCAGTAGCTATCTTCCTCGGTAGCTCAGCGGTAGAGCAGCTCGCTGTGGACACGCTCTGGTATACTTACGTTTGTATGCCAAAGCGAACCTACGCCGATCGTGCCGATTATATTAAGACGGCAGTTGCAAAAAGGCGACGCAAACTTAAAGAGATGCTTGTTGAGTATAAAGGCGGAAAGTGCATTATTTGTGGCTACAATCGCTACTTTGGAGCATTCGACCTTCATCACACAGGTGACTCGCCCAAAACTTTTGGTTTGTCTATGAATGGGATAACTCGTTCATGGGAAAAAACAAAAGCTGAAGCAGACAAGTGCGTATTACTTTGTGCAAATTGCCATCGAGAAATTCACGGCGGCGTTACGCAGCTTCCACGAAGAAATTCTGGTAGAAAACAAGGTGAATTGCTGGAAGCCCCACTGAACACTCAAGGGTAATCAGCAGCCAAGCCAAGGTAACTTGGAAGGTTCAGAGACTATCCCTTACGGGAGTACTCCGATCGCAAGATCGGCGGAAGCGCCTTGCACCGTCATTCATTTTGAACCGGTGATGATATAGTCCACTCCTTTTGGTAACATTGGGATAACGTGTAACGAGTTGGTCGTAGGTTCGAATCCTACCCGGGGAGCGCGCAGAAAAAGCCAGACTTTTATGTCTGGCTTTTTCTATTTCACGCTAAAAAGTCAATATAACGTGAATAAATATATGCAAGAAGTAAGGAAAATTCACGGTGTTTTAAGTATATATATATTGACAGTCTGCTAGAAACATGCTATCATAGAATTAGTAAGGAGGACCCTTAGATGACCGACCATTCCAAGCTTCGGAACCACAGCCGCTGCCGGATCGCCTATAAGTACCACGCCTCGGGGCGCGAGAGCCACGGCACGTGGCAGCCGCTCAGCATGGAGGAGTCCCTCCTTGCGCAGGTGGCGAGGGACGCCACGGAGAACTGCCACCTCATCACGAGCTGGGTCGAGTACGAGTAGCCGCTATCATCCGCCCACAGACGCCGTTCGGCTCTGTCGGGCGGTTTCTGTTTATCTACTCCCCTACCACGGTTTGAACATCCTCGACCCAGCGGAGCAAGGTGATTAATTGTTACGTGCGGGCCCCTTAGTTATGGAGATACGTTGGTTGTTTGCTACACTTCAGCTATGAACGAATGGTATACGACGCTCACGAAGCCTGCGTGGGCACCTCCTGCCTGGCTATTTGGTCCGGTATGGACCGTGCTCTATGCCATCATTTTTATTTCCTTTGCGTTTGTATTTTTCAAAGCGTGGCGCGGTGACATCTCGTTCCTTATAGCGCTCCCGTTTCTCTTGAATTTGATTTTCAATTTTGCCTTTACCCCACTCCAGTTTGGGGTACAAAGTAATCTCCTCGCTGCACTTGATATTCTCTTGGTACTCGGCACGCTCGCGTGGGCACTGTCTGTCATTTATCCCTTCTTTCCCTGGGTGACATATGTAAACATTCCCTACCTACTCTGGGTAGCGTTTGCGACGGTACTGCAACTCACCATCACGTATCTCAATTGGTAGCACGGGTGCCTGCTAATTCTTTTTCATTTTCAGTACTCTACTTCCCGCATCAATATGTTCAGGTGCTACTATAGTGCTCATGACACGGGGCTCGCAGTGGGTACGGTGGACGACCGCAGGAGTCGTTCTAGTAACGCTTATCATCACCCTCAATCTGGTTGCTTTTACTGGTCTATTTCGCCCCTATGATATCGACATCGCTGATCAATCGTCGTGGACACGCGACGCTGGCGGCGTTATAACCGGTCACGATAGCTTTACCTATACCGGTACCACCGACCATTGTTGGCTTCTCATTCATAGTTTTGCCGCTACACCGGACGAGATGCGTGGCCTAGCAGAACGACTTTCCATCGATCTGGGCCAGTGCATCGTCGCTCCCCGCCTCAATGGCCACGCCACCCTCCCCAGTGACGTACAACGCTACACTATGGAAGAATGGTACACACAGGTTGAGAATGCCCACGCGGAGCTCGCAAAAAGCTGTGACCAAGTAAGCGTAGTTGGCTCTTCTATCGGAGGCGCTCTCGCCTTAGCACTAGCTGAGCGGCACGACCTCGCAGCGGTGTATGCCGTGAATCCCTACCTCTACCACACCCCCGTCAAGTGGCACTACTTCGGCACGCCCGAGTGGTATATGGAAACATTTGAACCACTCCTTCACTTCGTGCGTCGGCGCACGGTAGCCCAAATAGCCGACCCGGTGGGACTAAGCGAACACGTAGCCTATTATCATCTCCCGGTACGGCCAATGGTTGCCTCAAAGGACTTTTTTGCGACCGTGGAGCGCGATCTCCCCCACATTAGCGAACCGCTACTCATTCTCCATTCAATTAGTGACCCCGTGAGCGATTTTTCCTCGACCGCTACCAACATCCACGAAACCGTCTCCTCTAGTAACAAGAAACTTATACCCTACAGCGCTTCAGAACACATTCTTCTGCGCGACTATGACCGTGAGGACGTCATAGATGAAATTGTGAAGTTCGCGCAGTATCAATAACAATAGTATATGGAAACAAAACGCCTAATCTGGATAGGAGCTTGCCTCGGAGGATGGCTCGGGGGGCTACATTCCCCTCTTGTGGGGTGCGCCATACTTTTCCTTCTCATCGCTTATTTGTAACGCCCTGGGAGCACTGGTAGGAATCTGGCTGATGTTCTCTCTCACCCGGAGCTAGAATTTCAGAAGGTAACAGATACACGATGGGGCGAGGGGGCAAGCCCCTCGCCCCACATCAGTCAGTCCCGTTCGCGGCGCAAGTGCCCGCGCCAGCCTTCGGAGGTGTTTGCCACACCACGGCCGGCAAAGCCGTTAAGCAAGATCGGTTTAGGTGGTGTCATACACAATAAGTATAGCCCAAAAGCGGATGCCGTAGCCAAGACGCACTCAGTAACAAACCATTAGTAGTTATAGCTAAAAGTCGGGGCAGTGAACTATTCGCTAGACATGACATTTTAAAACTACTGTCAGAATTGTATAATGAATTGAAAGTTATGGATCTTCTACCCGCCCTCAACCTGATTGTCGCTAGTGGTGGGCTACTCTTGGCAGTTCTCACGGTAGTGCTCTTTTTCGACCTACTATTTCTCCGCGGTAGGCTTTTTTCTGTCTATACACGTACCTTAGCGTGGCCAGCTATTATTGGAGCTAGCGTCGGTTCAGTAGCTCTCTCCCTCGTCTACTCGGAATACTTTGGTTTTATTCCTTGCTCCTTATGTTGGCTACAGCGCATTGCAATCTACCCGCAGGCGCTTCTGTCGTTACTCGCCTTCAAAATACGTGACGCCGTCAACTTTCCTATCTATGGCATCGCACTTTCTGTGTGCGGACTCATAGTAGCTGTCTACCAATACATTTACCAAATGGTCCCCGTGGAGGTGCTCACCACCGGGTTTATGCCATGTCTAGCCGATGGCAGTAACGCCGACTGCGCAGTCAAAGTTATTAATCTCTTTGGTTTTGTCACCTTTCCCTTTCTCTCCGGGGTGGTGTTCTTGTTTCTCATTGCCGTCTACATTTACCAAATGCGTACTCCCGCAGTACCAACAACTCTCATGTAACTTTATTCTGGGCGCGTGTAATGCTAGACATGCAATGTCGATTACTACCGGCTCGACGGCCGCAGCGAAGAGCGCTAGGATGGTCTAATGTCACATCTTCCCACTCGCACCGAAGCCGAAGCATTACTCCACACACACGTCACCGATCCCTACCAGCGCTACCACGCGCTTATGGTCGGCACGGCGCTCGCGGGCTATGCTCGGCATTTTGGCGAAGACGAGGAATTGTGGTTTATAACTGGCTACCTCCACGACCTCGACTACGACGAACACCCTGACAAGCACCCTGGCCCGTCCCTTAGCTGGTTTCGGCAGTGGGGCTACCCAGAAGAACTTATTCACGCCGTAGAAGCACACGCCCTTGGCTTTAATGGTTTTACCACCGAACCCGAGACCCGCCTCGCCGCCGCACTCATGGCCTGCGATGAAATCTGTGGCATATTCTACGCCTACCAAAAGCTCAACCCCGTGCCGTACGGCGAGATGAAAGCTAGCTCGATTTTAAAGCGCTTGCGTGAAGAAAAATTTGCCCCGGGTATTAAGCGTGAGGACATCCGCTACGGGTGTGAAAAACTCGGTATACCGCTCGAGGAGCACGTAGCGCACCTCATCACGTTTCTCTCCGTACTACCTTCCCCATCAACCACACCCACTATATGAATGAATGGTATCAAACCCTCATAAAACCTGATTGGGCGCCACCGGCCTGGCTCTTTGGACCGGTATGGACCGTACTGTATGCCGTTATCATCGTCTCGTTTTCGTACGTAGGATATTTATACCTGCGCAACACCATTCCTCTTATCGTGCTGTTGCCGTTTGTGTTAAACATTGTGTTTAACCTGGCATTTACTCCCCTGCAGTTTGGACTACAAAGTAATCAGCTGGCGGCGATTGATATCCTACTCACCTTCGGTACCCTAATCTGGGCACTGTGGGCAATTTATCCCTACGCTTCGTGGGTAACGTACGTCAATCTTCCTTACCTCTTGTGGGTCGCATTTGCCACCGTACTTCAACTCACCGTTACGTATTTAAACTGGTAGAACGAGGTCTCCCACAACCACTACCCTTGTGCCAAAGGCGGCAGTTGTATACTCTACCGCACAACACCTGCCTACCTATGTCTCCGCGCCCCACTCATCCTATCGAGCACGTAACGCAGTGGATTGGTTCAGTACCATCACTCATCGTACACACCGTGGTATTTGCGGGTGCTTTCCTCGTGGCGGCGATCGGTCTCGCTCCATGGGACATAGTGCTCCTTGTGATCACCACCGTGGTATCACTAGAAGCTATCTATCTCGCTATCTTTATTCAAATGAGTGTCAATCGGGCACAGCAAAGCCTCGCTGGGGTTGAGGCCGACGTCGCTGGTATTGAAGAAAACATTGAGGACATTAGCGAAGATATTGAGGGCATCGAGAAAGATGTAGCTGAGATTGAAAAGGACGTCGCTGGTATTGAAGAGGATATCGAGGAAGTTACCGAAGATATTGAAGAATTGCACGAAGAAGTCGGTGAGCTCCATGAAGGCGAAGAAAAAGACGCTACCCGGAAACACAAACAAGAGATTACTCTGGGCGAAATCACCACCACCCTACAAAAACTTCTATCCGACATCGAGCAGCTCAAGCAGCGCTAGTAACTGCTAGAGTGTCCATCTACCCGCCGCCGTTCAGTGTGGGCGGCTTTTCGTTTTTAAGCCCACTCTCACACAGCCCGTGTATTTGCAGAATGTTAGAAGTACGCAATACTGGATAGCACCATGAGGCCTCTGCGGCACCTCCTTATCGGTTTTCTACTCACCCTGGGTGCCTTTGCTATCTTCGCCCTCTTTACCGCCCTCCTCCTTGTCTTGCGCGCGGCGTTTCCGCTACCAGGCGAAACGCCTACCGAATTCTCTTTTTTTAGAAATACGGTCACGAGCACTACAGAGCAAGATGATACATCTAACTATCTTCACGACGAAGAGGTGATTGCTATCCCGCCGCCGACTCCACCCCCAAACCACACTGCAACCACCGCCACCACGAGTGAGCCGACATTTTTGCCGCTCGATCGCGTCCTCTTTGAGTACGTAGCCGTTACCGACGGTTGCGGACCTCACTTTGAGGGCGAATGCCTCAATGCACGCAGTGGTCCTGGCACTGATTTTCCTAGCGTGGGTAAACTACGAACGGGTATGGTACTGAAGGTCGGCGGCAAAGTAGAAAACGCGACTAGCACCTGGTACAAAATTGTCTTTGACGAATGGCTACGCTACCCCGACCGCATGCCACGCAATTGGTATGTAAACGCTGCGCACGTGGAAGTACTACGCGACGAAGGCGACCGTACGCATGATGGTAAGGCTACAACCACCAAGCGTATTTTGGTTGATCGCGGTGAACAAAAACTCTACGCTTACGATGGTGACGTGTTGTTTATGGAAACCAGTATTTCTACCGGCCTGGAGCTTACTCCCACTCCCCGCGGCACCTTTACCATCTTCAAGAAAACCCCCAGTCGCTACATGCAAGGCCCACTCCCCTATCTAGCAGTCAGCAAATACTACGACTTACCTGGCGTACCCTGGAATATGTATTTCACCGAAGAGGGTGCAGTTGTGCACGGCGCTTATTGGCATGACAGCTTTGGTAACCGATATTCCTCTGGCTGTGTCAATTTAAGACCCGAGGAAGCCCGCGCCCTTTACCACTGGACCCCTTTGGGGGCGACCGTCACGGTGCAGGATTAAGCACCATCGATCAGTGATATTTCTACCGGCGTACGCTCGTGCCATAATATAGTGGTTATCACCCACGTTAATCAATTTTTAAGTTTATGAATCGTTCAATCACTGTTGTACTTCCCATAACACTGCTTTCCCTTCTTGCATTAGGAGCAGCGTACCTCTTTACTCCAAGTTCTGAAGCAGCTTCTACCGGTGGAACGGTGCGGGCACTCACGACAAACGCACGTGCCACCACTACCCCAAGCCGCATCACTCGCGATATAGCGTGTGTGCGCACGGCAGTCGGGGTGCGCGAAGCCGCCTTCATTACTGCCTGGGATACCTTTAGCGATGGCATCAATACTGCACTCACCGCGCGAAAAACAGCACTTGATACTGCCTGGAACATCTCCGGCAAAACAGCCCGGGACGCTGCCGTTCGAGCTGCTTGGCAAACCTGGCAAGAAACTCGCCAGGCTTTGCAAGCACAACACCGAACGTCACGGCAAAACGCTGCTGCTGAATTCACTCGCACGGTACGCACGAGTTGCAAAGTCACGCTCCCTCGGGAAGAAACTCAAGGTGCTCGTGCCGCTGAGTCTGTAGCAATATAAAGTACCACCATAAAGGACGTACGAGGGCGGCAAGATAACACTCTGCCGCTTTTGTGCTTTTGCCTATCAACATTAGGATAACCAATACCCGCCAAACGTCGCGATCATGAGGATCAATGTGAAGTTGCCTAAAATAAGCGCTGGAAGAATGAGCAGAAGGGGCTGGCGCATGGCACCAAGTGCCACAGCCAGAACATCATTAGGTAGCGGGGTAAAGCCAGCGTAGACATAGACAGCAGCAAACACAAACGCCCGAGGCTTGCGCTCGAGCCACGTACTAGTGCGGGCGATGGCACGACTCACCCATCCAGCCACCACATGCCGCAGACCGAGGTAGCCAATGTAGTAAAAAATCACATCCCCGACGGATACCCCCGCACTCGATGCCAGAGCAATACCTACTGGGTTGAGTCCAGCACTTGCCAAGGTAAATACCGTGGCAAAATACGTGACACTGGTGAAAGTAGAGAGGCCGCCAAAAAAGGCGACGAGAAACATCACGACGTAACCATTTTCAGCCCCAATAAACGCCACGATTCGCTCAGCACCCACCGTTGCTAAGAGCCACGACCACAGCGCCACTTTGAGTACCAATAGAAACGCAATAAAAAGCGTGCGCTTGCGCGGATGCCACGACATGTAGCGTCAGCATAGCATGAAGAATACGAATCTACCGGTTTGGTATTTGTATAAATTTAATAAGTATGTTATAATAAGAAGTGTGGCAACCGAGGGGGAACCATGAAAGACTATTCAAAGTTTGAGGGTCCGACAGCAGACGAGCTGACGCGTGCCTACCAGCACCACCGCGAAAAGCGGCTGCCGCGTCAAGACCCTTCAAAGGGGCAAGGGAGCCACGACAAGTTCGTCGGCACCCCGCGTCTGCAGAAGCATAAGGGGGGTCGGATTAGCGGGGTGCGTATCCGCTAACCGCGTCCACCCCAACACCGCCCTTAGAGGTCCAACTCCTCAAGCGCGGTTTTTTATTGTTCGCGTAAATGCTGCTCCAAAAACGCCACCGTCTTCGCCCAGGCATCGGCCGTTTCAGCTGGAGCGTGGTTTGGGTTACTGGGATTCGCAAAGGCATGCCCTACACCCTGATACATATGAATTTCTGCCGGCACCGCCAGTTCACGAAGCGTCGCTTCAAACTGTGCCACTGACGAAGTGGGTACCACCTGGTCTTGATCACCAAAGATACCGAGTACGGGACTAGCTAGTTTTTCCAACACCGCACGGTCACTGCTAAGACGCCCGTAATAAATAACTGTCGCATCGAGCTCCTCGCCGGATGTAGATAGGGCCAATGACTCTGCTCCACCAAAGCACCAGCCCAAGGAGGCAAGCTTCCCTGCTCCACGCTCACGTAAAAAGGCGGCCGCCGCCTGCATATTTAAAATTCCTTCGTCACGGTTGTATTCCGCACTATACGCACGTGCCTCATCCTGAGTCTCCATTACCGTGCCCTTAAATAAATCGACTGCCAACACCTGATAGCCACTCCGGGCCAATTCCTCGGCAGCTGCCTTGATCTCTGGACGCAAGCCGCGGTTTTCATGAATCATTATTACCCCAGGATAGGTGCCTGGCCCCTCGGGACGCGCGTAGTAGCCCCGTGCATTTTCAAAATAAGCCACCTCCTGGGTGACCAACGGCGTTTGACCCTGCACTGTTTCAGATTCAGCCATTGCTGGAGCCTCTACCACTTCAGGCGGCTTGGGCCACACCATAATAACGGCAATTATTGCAATCAGTACTAACACTACCCGCACTGCACTCCCTTTTTGTGTAGGCATGATGAGAAAATTATTGATAGTCATTGTAGTATACCAACAATCATAGCGCTTCCGCACAACGACACGTGACTGCTATACTGACAACTCATGATCGCACTACCAATCACCGCCCTAACGGCCGCCATTTTGACTTTTTTCTACATATTTCTCTCACTGATTGTCATCAATCTACGTCGCCGCGGCGTTGCTCCCTCACTCGGTACGGGCGAGGACGAGCGATTCCTGCGAGCGGTGCGTGCACACGGTAATTTTTCAGAGTACACTCCCCTGTTTCTAATTTTACTATTACTGACCGAACTATCTGACTACTCATCTGTCTTACTCATCATAGCGGCTGCTCTTTTTGTCACTGGGCGTTTTATGCATGCGCTGGGCCTCTTACGTCCCCACACCGGAGTGCCGCTGCGCACCCTCGGCATGATCTGCACCAACAGCGCCCTTCTCTTGCTGGCTACTGGACTCACGTTCTTCGTTCTCACCATGGGGGCTTTCATATAGACTATCTTGACGTAGCGCACGCGCGACAAAGGTTGCCACAAAACACGCGATAAGGAGGGGAATAATCAGAGCGCTTTCATTAGTCATTTCGTAGGTAATTAAAGCGGCAGTAACGGGGGCGTGCGCGGCGGCGGCAAAGAGTGCCGCCATCCCCGTAAGCGCAAGGAGTGCCACGGCACTACTATCGACCACGCCTCCAGCGACGGCGGCCGCCGCAACGAGACTGCCGACAATCGTTCCTAAAAGCAGTGAGGGTGCGAAAATACCTCCCACCCCGCCTGAACCGAGCGTAATACCCGTCGCAATCATTTTAATGAGCAAGAGCCCCAGCAAAAACGTCACCGGGAAAGCCGAGAGCGAAAAAAGATCAACCATCAGTGGGTAGGCGGCTGGTTCATGAATATACGGAACAAAAAGGCCAATCGCACCAATAGCTAACCCTCCAATAGCCGGACGAAGGTAGGTTCGTACGGGCAATCGACCAAAGACCACAGCTCCGGCATGGAGCACGAGGCCAAACAAGAGCGCTGAGAGCGCCGCTACAATACCGATCACTACCGCCAGCGCCCCATACGGCCACCACGCAAATTCGACAATCTGATCGACTGTAAAAGTAAGTCCCTGGTGACCAGTAGCCAGGAGAACTAGCAGGTGTCCTAAAAGGGCTGAAATAGTAACGAGCCCCGTGCGCAAAAACGTCGGTCGGTGGCGCAATATTTCAATCGTAAACACTACACCAGCAAAAGGGGCACCGAAGGTGCCGCCAATGGCCGCCGCTGCACCGCACGCCAAGAGGAGCGAACGTTCACGATCAGCCAAGCCAAAATATTGTGCGATTGAAGAACCGATGGCTGAACCAATTTGAATAACCGGCCCCTCACGTCCCGCCGAACCACCAGAAGACAGGGTAAGGGCCGCGGCCACGATCTTTACTGGTGCCACAATGGGCCGAATAGTGCCACGCTGCGCGGAGAGTGCTTCCATGACTTCCGGCACCCCTTCACCCTCAGCCTCGCGCACCTTGGCTACATGAAAGAGGAGACCAACCAAAAGTCCGCCCGCAGCCGGAATAAGCAGCCGCAGCCACCACGGCAAGTCGGTGACATGCGTGATGAAATCACTTCCCACCTCGCCATAAAACAGCCAGGTACCGAGTGAAATACAGGCATGGAAAAGCACCGCTCCGACTGCGCCGCCCACACCGACTAACACGGCCAGTGCAAATAGGGCCGCCGGAGAACTACCCTGTAACCAACTTCGCAGAAACGCCATAGGTCTATTCTACACGCGCCTTGCCTCCCTACATGCTACAATCACCCACATATGCAAAAGATTGTTACCAATCTGTGGTTTGATGAAAACGCTGAGGAGGCTGTCCGTTACTACACGAGTATTTTCAAACGCAGTCGCATTGTCGATACTGCTTATTACAGTGACGCCGCCGCTAAACGGCTAGGGCGAGTACCAGGTTCGGTACTTACGATCACCTTTGAACTTGAAGAACAAACTTTTATAGCGATCAACGGTGGGCCGCACTTTTCGTTTTCGCCGGCCATTTCGCTACTCGTTAACTGCGAAACCCAGAAAGAGCTCGACAAGATCTGGCGGCGGTTAGTGGCTAAAGGCACGCCCGAGCAGTGCGGGTGGTTGCGTGACCGCTTTGGCGTATCGTGGCAGGTAGTGCCCCGGAAACTTCAAGAACTCATGGCCACACCAGGGCCAGCCGCCGACCGTCTATTTACGGCCATGCTTGAGATGAAAAAGCTCGACATCGAAGCCCTCGAGGCGGCCTATGCGGAGACGCCACTTTCGCCAGCACAAATTAATAGTCGCGAGTCACTCGAGAAGCCCAAGCGCAGAGCGAAAAACAAACGGAAAGCTAAGGTGTAACTTTTCTCGCTCACTACATGTTGTAAGAACAACCGCTAAGGAGGGCGGTGGAGATGAAAAAGACAGAACCGTTGGAAGAAATGACAGACAAGGAGAGGCAGGAGTTCATCGCACATCTTTGGAAGGTCAGGGAACTCTTCGAACCTCTCTGACCTACGAATCAATCGCCTACCCCGCGGCGATCAACAAATAGCGGGGTTTTTCTTTGTCTGACGACCTACTGCGTGCTATAGTGGAGCCACGACCGTCACGTGCCGAGCGTTTCATCCCCAGATCTGAAAGTCGAGGCCGGCCGCTTTAAAGCGGCCTTTGATGAATTGCTCCGAGACTATCTTTCAGAAACTACCAAGCGCTATCACACCACCGTTGATCATCCGACGATCAACACGCTGTTTCTACACCTACTCAAGGTGGCCGAGGGTGGCAAGCGCCTGCGGCCCTTTGTTGTTTTTGCTCTCTACAAGGAACAATACCCCACCGCAGCACTCGCCGACCTGCGCGAACTTCTTTTAGCCGTCGAGCTCTTTCATATTTTTTGCCTCATTCACGACGATGTGATGGACGAGGCTCCACTACGTCACGGCGTGCCAACGCTCCACCACTTTACCAGGAGCACCATGTATCAGGAGGTGTCTCGAGACGAGGCCGCTGTACGGGCGAGCGAAAGTCAGGCCATTTTAGTGGGTGATATGGTATTCAACCTCGTAAGTCAGCTACTGTTTGCTGCCGCAGCCCGCGGCCTTCCTTACTCGCCAGCTATTAGTACTATTTTTCATACACTGGTCGAAGAGGTGTGTCTCGGGCAAATGCTCGATATCGACCTTACCGTCGCCGAGCACGTGAGTGAGGAGCTCGTGCGAAAAAAGAACGAGTTTAAAACCGCTCGTTATTCTTTTGTGCGACCACTCCATATCGGCGCCACCCTCGCCGGACGAGAAGCAACCATCCCTGCCCTCACTCGTTTTGGTCTAGCCCTTGGACAGCTCTACCAAATCCAAGACGACCTGCTTGATGTGTTGGGAAACGAACAAGAAACTCAGAAGCCTACCTTTCAAGATGTTGAACAAGGGCAACACACCCTACTCACGGCGTTTGTACGCGAGCGCGGCGGCAAAGCCGCCGCGCTCCTTGATGCCCACAGCGGCAACCCCCTCACGCCCCAGCAAAAGGCCGAACTGCTAGAAATGTTTCTGGAAAGTGGCGCAATCGCCTACGCCCAAACGTGCATAACTAGCCTAGCTGACAACGCTCAGAAAGCCCTCACTGACCCACTCCTTTCTCAAGGTGAGGTAGCACTACTCTTTGGACTCCTCGAGCTCGTACATCACCGCACTACCTAGCCATGTCCCCCGCCACCATCACCACCGCTCGCGCTATTGCTGCCCGCTATGGCACAAGCTACTACCGCGCCACCTTGTTTTTGCCTGGAGCGCTGCGCGACGCAGTGTTTGTCCTCTACGCTTTTGCGCGCCTCCCGGATGAAATGGTTGACAATCCCCTCCCTGGGAGCGACCCAGCAGTACGCCTCCATGAGTGGAAGAACGACTGGATACTCGCTTACGATACGAAGGAATCACATCACCCCATTCTCGCCGCCACCAGCGAACTGTTCCATCACTACCACATTCCCCTCTCGGTTAGTCTCGAGTTTATTGACGCCATGATTATGGACCTGGAAAAAACCCGCTACCACAACTACGAAGAATTGCGTACCTACATGCGCGGCTCCGCCCAGGCCGTAGGTGTCATGCTGACCTACATTTTCGGGTTTAAGAGTGACGAAGCTTTTTTCTACGCGGCCGCTTTAGGTGAGGCGATGCAACTTACCAACTTCCTGCGCGACGTTCGAGAAGATTACGATGAGCGCGGTCGCATATACCTTCCACAAGACGAATGTGCACGATTTGGCGTCACCGAGGCCATGATTGCGGAACACGCTCCTACCCCACAGTTTATTACACTCATGCAGCACGAGGTCGCCCGTGCGCGCACCCTCTACCGCACGGCCGAGCTGGGTATAGAGCTCCTCTCACCGCAGTCACGACGCGCTGTTCGTCTAGCGGCTCGTTTCTACGAAGCCATTTTGGATGAAATTGAGCACGCCCGCTACGACGTATTTAGTGAGCGGGTACGTGTTCCGGCTTGGCGCAAAGGTAGTATGATACTGCGCAGTTATGTCAGCTCGTAAATCCGCCATTATTATCGGTGCCGGCTTTGGTGGTATTTCGCTCGCCGCTATGCTCGGAAAGCAGGGCTGCACTGTCGACGTCTACGAAAAAAACGAATCAATTGGCGGCCGAGCGCGCGTCTTTAGCGACCACGGCTATACCTTTGACATGGGCCCATCGTGGTACATGATGCCGGACGTTTTTGAACATTTCTTTACCTTGATGGGTGAAAATATTCACGACTACCTCACCCTAAAAAAACTGGCTCCTTCCTACCGCGTCTTTCTCGGTTCAACCGGCGAACATCATGATTTCTTTGCTGACCGCGCGCGTAATGCTGCTGTATTTGACGCCATCGAACCCGGAGCAGGCAAAAAACTGATTGATTATCTTGATGAATCAGCGCGCCAGTATGGTATTGCCAAACACGAGTTTATCTACAAAAACTACGACTCCATTTTCGACTTTTTTAACAAACGCGTCATGCGTGAGGGACGCAAGCTCGAGATATTAAATAGCATGGAGCGGATTATTCACCGCACCTTTACGAGTGAACTATTGCGCAAGGTGATGCTCTTTCAGATGGTACTCCTTGGCACCGCACCTAAAGACGCACCCGGTATGTACCGCCTCATGAATCATGTCGACTTCGACCTTGGTATCTGGTACCCCGACGGTGGCATTGGCGAACTACCAAAAGCTATCGGGAAGCTGGCCGAGAAATGCGGCGTGCACTTCCACTACCACGCCCCCGTGCGCCGCATCGTTACCGAAAACGGTCAGGCGGTGGGTGTTGAACTAGAAAACGGTACCGTACAGCACGCTGACCTAGTAGTCAGTAATGCCGATCTCCACCATACCGAAACGGCTCTCTTGGCACCGCAAGAGCGCGACCATAGTGAGCGCTACTGGAACAAACGTACCCTGGCGCCGAGTGCGTTTATTATGTACCTGGGGGTTAAAAAGCAGTTTGAAAACCTCACCCACCACAACCTCCTCTTTACCGAAAACTGGGAACAAAACTTTAAGGAGATTTTTAACCACGACGACTTCCCCACCGACCCATCCATCTACGTCTGTGCTCCCAGTAAAAGCGACAGAAACGTCGCTCCGCCTGGCCACGAAAATCTCTTTGTCCTCGTACCGCTTTCCGCCGGCGTCACCTACGACGAAAGCAAAAAGCGCGCCTGGGCCGACCGTACCCTTAGTATCCTGGAAACACGTCTCGGCCTAACCGGACTACGAACCAACCTCGACTACGAACGTATCTACTGTGCCGAAGATTTTTCACTTGACTACCACAGCTTTAAAGGCACCGCCCTTGGCCTGGCGCATACCCTCGGACAATCGGCGCTCTGGCGCCCCAACAACGTATCGAAGAAAGTCAAAAACCTCTACTTCGTCGGCTCCTACCAAAACCCCGGCATTGGTATGCCGATCTGTGTTATCTCCGCTCAAAATGTCTATAAGCGCATTATGGGCATCACTACCCCCCATCCCTTAACGTCGCTTTAAAAGAATCCTTTGAGGTGCAACAAGGTGAGCACCAAAACCATACCGACCACCGTATTAAGCCAGGGAAAGTAGGTATACAGTTGCCATAGGCGCTCAGGCGTCGCTCGTAGCGATGCCGCCATCACTGCGAGATACGGCAGCGCGAGGAGGAGTGCCATATCTTCGAGCCACAAATAGAGTGTCACCCACGCGGCGAGGTAAAGGAGAGCGCAGACAATAATCGTACGTGATTTACCAAGAAACGTAGCGACGGTGGCGAGCCCCGCTGCCGTATCGGCTTCGATATCAGGCACTGCCGAGTAGGCGTGCATCGCAGTAGCCCACAGCATACCGGCCAGGACGAGCAGTGTTACGTCACCCGTACCACCGGCAAGATAGAAGCCAAACACACCCGTTGCTACATAATGCCCGGCGGAAAAGAGACTATCGAGCCCAGGCCGCGCTTTGGCACGTACTGGCGGCATCGAGTAAAAAACAGCAAAAAATATAAAAACGAGGAACGAGACGAGCGCCGAGTGCGGGAGCGTGAGCGAGAGAAGCACAAACGGAGCAGTGGTGAGCGCTACCATCCGCAGCACTGGTATGTGTAGTGCGGGCTGAAGTACGTCTTCATATCCGGTCTTTTTTGGATTGCGTAGATCAGTTTCGTAATCGTAAACATCATTAATACCGTAAATGAGAAGATTTCCCGGAAATAGAAAGTACAGCGCAAAAAGCGCGATCAGGGTGAAGGAAACCTCGGGAGCAAATGGATAGGCTAAAAGCACACCCAACGCGAACGTGCCAAGCTCATACAGCCAAAAACGAGGGCGGGAAATACTAAGGTAGCGACGCCACGACATGCCGCCATACTACCCGAAAAAGGCCGCGGACACTACGTGTCCGCGGCCCAACATACTATTGACAGTTTAGCAAGTATAGTTTACTATCTAAGTATGGTGGTATCCTCCGCCTTTTTCATAGGAGGCCAACGATGGCCAATCAATCCAATCCCGACGAGCTGGTGGGTATCCTCCGCGACACCGTGGTCGCGCTGGTGCGCCGCGACGGGCCCGATCTCTCGGCCCGCCAGCTCGGCGTGTTCCTCACCGTCTATCTCGAGGGAGGGCCGCACACGGTGCGCGGCCTCGCGGCGAAGCTGAACGTCTCGAAACCGGCGATCACGAGGGCGCTCGATCGGCTCGGCGAGCTCGACCTCGCCCGTCGCAAGGTGGACCCGACGGACCGTCGCAGCATGCTCGTGCAGCGGACGCTCAAGGGCGCAGCGTACCTCCGCGACATGAAGTCCATCATGGCCACCGCCGAGCAGGCCGCGCGCAAGAAGGAGCGCCAGGCCGCCTGAAGTTCTTCAACCGACGTACCCCCGCCCCGGCTCGCGCCGCGGCGGGGGCTCGCTATATTTCTACTGCATGAAAGAAATGTCAGTTTCATCCGTCATACGCTATGGAAGTACAAAAATGGGCCCGCTTGTAAAAGCGAGCCACTCAAAAAACACACAGGGAGGTCCGTTCACGCTCGTTCGTGAGAGAGGACCATGTTCAAAAAAACACTTCTCGTCGCCGCACTCATCGCCGCCAATTTGGTAGCAGCGAGCGCAGCGAAGAGCGCCTGGGCCTTGAGTCCACACAATTTACCCCCACAGCTACTTGAGCGTGCCGAGCTCGTCATTGAGCTTATCCGTGCTCGCGCCCCTACCCCTGAAATTGGGACGGAGATGGTGCGCGTCGCCGCCTGCGAGGTGACTGGTTTTGCGCACCGCCTGCCGGACGGTCGACTGACACATAATGTTCGTAAGCCGGGCGGCTATGGCGTGCTTCAGCTTATCGGCCGACACCTTGATGCCGCAGAAAGGCGTGGCCTACGTCCCCGCGACAACCTGGACGACTATCTTGAGGTAGCGTACTCGCTCGTGCGTGCCCGCCTCCGGGCTCGCCAGCATCCACTCTCTGACTGGAATATGTCACGCCGCTGCTGGCACTACGCCGGGGAGGAACGGGTACGCAGCGAACTCGCGGCCTTGCGTGCCCTCGATGAAAATGGTGGGCATGATGAAGTGGCCGAGGCCAGGCGTTAACGGTGGTAGACGGACGACGCACTT
This sequence comes from Minisyncoccota bacterium, assembly GCA_022841645.1. GTDB lineage: Bacteria > Patescibacteriota > Minisyncoccia > Phycocordibacterales > UBA918 > OLB19. The sequence goes on along the minus strand of JALHRC010000001.1, from coordinate 90,677 downwards.
GTGTCGTCCGTCTACCACACACCCCACCCGTATCCCTCGGGTGGGGTTTCCTCATGGAAACTCATAAGACAAAGCCGCGGCCCCCATAGTGGGGGCCGCGGCTTTGTTGTTTATTTGCTCGTTTTGACTTCCTTAGCGCTTCACTACTGCCAACTTGTCGCGGCGGTAGAAGGTGTACGCGAGGTACCCGGCCCATGCTACAAGGAGTGCCAATATCGAGAGCTGCATCGCCGTCTTTGCGTCAACACCAGTGTACGGTAGTGAGGAAAGTGGGATACTGACCACGAGTGGCTGTTGATCACGGATTACCGTAACGTCGTCACTCACATCGATCTTTACCGTACATTCACGATCACGACTACCACGTTCTGCCGTGAGGGTATAAGTGGTATCGCGGGCTGGACGCACGGTAATGCTGCCGTCATACAGCTCTTCCTTATCGCGACCAAGCTTGCCGCGGGTGGTCACAATCACATTGTTACGATTGTCGCGAATTTCGACAAAGGTAGCGCGTGACGTCTCCCAACGGAGGGTGACCCGGTCGCCCGAGCGAATAGTGCGGTCAGACGCCGTGAGCTCACAGCGGGGAGTAGAAGAACCGCCACCACCCCCACCTCCGCCACCACTCTCTACAGTAAGCGTTACCGCGCAGGTAATGGTAGTAGCACCCTTCACTGCGGTAAGTGTATAGGTGGTGCTGTCGCTAGGCGACACGGCTGCCGATCCAGAACGGGCATTATTGGTCACCACCCCATTATCGATCGACACACTGGTTGCACCCGTAACGTTCCAGGAAATTGTTGCACTATTGCCACGCGTGATACGGGTTGGACTAACGCTCAAGGTCACGTTGTTTTCACACGTGAAGGTCGGTGTAGTGGGAGTGGTAGTAACCGTTACCGTAGCGGCACACGTAGAAGAGAGTTCGCCATCGGTTACTAATATGGTGTAGGTAATAGTCTCAGTCGGAGAGACCGTCTGTGAACCATTTCCGACGGCCAGGAAAGCGCCATTGAGCGTCGCACCGGTGGTGTCGGCACTCATGGTCCAGGTGAGGACTGCGCTGTTACCCCGCACGATTGAGGTAAGGTTTGCCTGTAAGGTACACACGGGCGGGATGTTTGCCGGAGGCTGCGGGGGTGGAGGGGGTGGAATATCACCACCGTTTTCGTTTGAAGGGGGGTTAGTGGTGCCGCCGCCTCCCGGGTCAGCAGGTGCAGGATTACAACCACCACAACCATCATTACCACCATCACCACCGTTACTACCGCCGTCATTACCACCACCACCATCATTACCACCTTCACCGAAAGCGGCTACTGTGGAAGTAAGGTAGCCAGCGTGCTGTTGCAGGTCGAAAACCACTACTGAAGAGAAAACTCCAATGGCCACAACCGCAATTAAAGTACCTTTGATAAAGATTTGCATAGTCAATAAATAATTATTTTTATTTCAGTTATTCTCACCTACACCATGTACGCGAGAATAATAAAAATAAAAAGGTGGTGGAGCCGTCGCGAAACATCTGTAACGCGACGGCCAACACCGATCAGGACTGTGGGCAGAAGTCACCCAGCCGAGGGACGCACTCGCATGGGAGTGTGGAGCCGTGACCGTCGAGGGTGGAGTTGCCACAGACAGCCCACTCGGCAGCCTGAACACCACCACCGCTCCAGTACTCGTTGACCACCCAACCCGCGGTGTTGACACCGTCGAGCGAAGCGGTCAGGAGGACGTTGGTGGCCAGCGAAGCGACACCACTCTGGCTACCGCGCGGGGCGGCGAAGCCCATGATGTCGAACCGCTGGTGCTGGAAGAGATGAACATTGCCGCGGGGATGTTCCCGCTTCACACGCCCCATCTCCGCACCCAGTGCCGCTGCCCGCACTGCCGCTGTGGTCGGGTTCTCGGAGAGAGCCCGACGCACGCGCGGCATGGCAAGGAACTGCGCAAACGTCGCGGTCTCCCGCTGCGGTCGCGCACCCAGCTGCCGCCACTCGGAGACGCCGGTGGTGGCATTCCACCAGACCGGCTCGTAGTTCGAACGCGACTGACGGGCTGTGGCCACCGCCGGAGCGAGCAAGCTCGCTCCGGCAGCGAAGATGATAGAACGACGCTTGATCATCCTCAGCTCCTTTCGAAGCCAAGGACGGCCAGGCCGTCCTCCGCTCGCCGACCGCGGCTCTGGTTGACGAAGTAGTCGAAGATCCGCCCATCGAGGCAGGCCGTTCGACCCTCTTCGCCTCTCGCCACGATATCTTCACGCGGGCTAACCTGATTGTTCGGGCCGAGCGTCGTCGGGAAGACGGCGCAGAGGGACGCAGTCGAGGGAATCCTCGTCCCCGCCGGCACGCGCACTCGCGCGATGCCATTGTCGATCTGCCCCTCACCCCGCCAGTGGACGGTGGGACCGGAACGGATGGTCATGGTGACCGGTCCGTTCCGACCCGGCTCGACGCCGCTGATGCGATCGGCGGGCGTACGCGGATTGATCGCCGCATAGAGCTGCGCGAACCGCTGCGCCCCGGTGAGACCCGCCATCATCTGGCGGGTACGGGTGGTCTCCTTGATCCAGAGAACCCCGCCCCAGCGGTCCGCGTCGAGGCCGGCCCACTGCGCTCCACCGGTCTGGGTGGTAGCGCAGGCGACGAGCGAGAGGAGGAGCGCCAAGCAGGCGCCCAAGTTACGAAGCACGCGCATGGCGTTCTCCCTTCAGGGAATTGGTGCCGCAGGATCGCGGCGACCGAGGTGGCGAGGTGGTATAGAAACACCACATCACCCAAACACCTCGGTCGCCGCAATTCGCTCGCTAGATTCTGTTTTAAGAGAAGATTTATTGTTCTAGCTACAAGGCGCCCAGGAGCAAAAGCATAAGCTGTACTAGACGTACAGTGAATGTTTTTGCGACGCAGGCAACGCCGTAGATGGGACAAGAAAGCTTCTCGGAAGTCCTGATTTCTTTTTATTTACGTCAAAGTCAAAGAACCGTTCTCACCATCCAGTGAGCGTTCTACCGAAAACTAACAAAGTACACTTGTCGTTTTCGACACAACGCTTACTATTCTGGAGAACGAGGTAGTAACCCAAGTCACGTACCTAAGGAGGAACTCTACACATATAGTATAGCAAATTCTATTCGATTTGTCAATATATATGCCTTACTGTCAAGCCCCTCGCCCAAAGCCCGTGGGCATGGCTAAAAACAAGGCTACTCTGGCCTGCCCTAGGCACGACACCCACCTCTTTGAGTGCTAGAATGACCCCACTTCCCTATGCCCGAACTACCCGAAGTCGAGACGGTGCGCCTACAGTTACGACAGAAAGTACGCGGCAAAACTATCGCCTGCGTAGAGGTTTTTCACCCCAAAACTGTCGCACACGATCGCGCCATTGGCCGAAAACTCAAAGGACTTACCATCGCTGACATCGACCGCGTAGGAAAGCTGCTTATTGTGTCTTTTCAAGACTCCGCGCACCACCTCCTCGCGCACCTTAAGATGACCGGGCAGTTTCTCTATGTAGACAAGGGGAAAGTGTCGGGTGGCGGGCACACCCTCTCCCCCATCGACACCACACTGCCAAGTAAGCACACGCGCGTGGCTTTTCACTTGGAGGGCGGCAGCACCCTCTACTTCAACGACATGCGGCTTTTTGGCTACACCAAACTCGCGAGTCCACGCGAGGTAGAGGAAGCGCGCGCCGCCTTTGGCCCCGAACCGATCAGCGACACGTTTGATGTGGAAGCATTTGTACGCGGTGCCAAAAAGCGTCGCACACCCATCAAGGCCATTCTCCTCGACCAGTCATTCATCGCGGGCCTCGGGAACATCTACGTCGACGAAGCGCTTTTTCGCGCCGGGGTACGCCCTACGAGCTTAGGTACTTCCCTTTCACTGCCACGCCTGCGCCTCGTGGCGGTGGCTGCCCGCGACGTACTTTCGGAATCAATCGCTGTCGGCGGCACCACCTTCCAACATTTTGCCGACACGGGCGGCGAGAAGGGCAACTTCTCTGACTACCTGCGTGTCTTTGGCAAACAAAATACTCCCTGCGCGGTATGTGGCACCAACATTGTAAAGATCCGCTGCGCCGGCCGCGGCACCCATTATTGCCCTAAATGCCAGAAGCCATGAACGACTTACCACTCGCAAAAGTTAAAAAACTGATGGCACTCTGGGATGCCGGCGCTATCCCGCGTGAACACGAACATGAAGTACATCCAGACCTGCCGCGGGATAGTCGCGAACGTTACTTGTATTTTACTCTTGCACCAGCGCTCAACTTTCAACGTCAAAGCCCCGCTCTATGGCGGGCGGCGCTCGCCACGTGGGAAGATCCGGAAACGAACTATGTGTTTTTTCCTGAGCTCGTCGTCGCTGCACCATACGAAAAACTGCGCAGTGACCTACGGAAACACAAGCTCTCACTACAAGAGAACAAACATACCGCCATCTGGCATCGGCTATGCACCACACTCCACCGCGACTGGCACAGTGACCCACGCTTACTTCTGAAAACACACCACTACGATGTCCCGAGTGTTATTCCTTATTTGCGTGAACACAAGGTCGACTTTCCCTACCTAAATGGCGGCAAAATGGCCAATTACTGGCTGTACATTCTCCACCATTACACCGACATACCGTTGCAGAACAAAGAGCAACTTTCAATTATTCCCGACACGCACGTACAGCAGTGTTCAGTACACCTTGGTCTTGTACCAGCTGGAGCTTCTCCTGAAGAGGTAGCGGCGGCGTGGTTTACCCTTCTTCAAAATACCGGCATTGCCCCGATTACGCTCCATCCAATTTTATGGAACTGGAGCCGTAATAACTTTCAGCCCGAAGTATAAAAAATAGTGGACAAGCGTCACGGCAGCAAATGTGAGGTCTCGCGGAAGGGTGGTACTTTTCTCAAGCCTGCTTGAGAAAAGTACCACCCTGAGCGGGAGCGCGTGTTTTCTCCCCCAAGAGAAAACGAGACGCGTGCCGAACAATTGCTGCCGTGACGCTGAGCTGACAAGTATCGTATACTTCCGCGATGAACGTTCGTATTGAAGAAAGCTGGAAAATGGTGCTCGCCCCTGAATTCGAACAGGATTATTTCAAGGAGCTCAAGGAATTTGTGCGCGCCGCCTACCTCGCCGGCACGGTCTATCCGGCGCCAAAAGATATCTTCAACGCTTTTGCGCACTGCCCTTTTGCAAAGGTAAAGGTAGTAATTTTGGGACAAGACCCGTATCACGGTGTTGGCCAAGCCCACGGTCTTTCCTTCTCAGTGCGCGATGGTGTGCGACCGCCGCCGTCGCTACAAAACATGTATAAGGAAATCGCTGATGACATTGGTACACCAATTCCCTCCTCCGGTAATCTCGAGCGCTGGGCCAAGCAAGGCGTACTTTTACTTAACGCCACACTGACGGTGGCAGCCAGTAGTCCCGGCTCGCATCAAGGCAAGGGTTGGGAACAATTTACCGACGCTGTAGTGAAAGCGCTTTCCGAGGAGCGCGAGCACCTAGTGTTTATGCTGTGGGGCAACTACGCCAAGCAAAAAGGTGCCCACATCAATCGCGATAAACATTTAATCCTCGAAGCAGCTCACCCCTCCCCCTTCTCTGCCTATAATGGCTTTTTCGGCTGCAAACACTTCAGCAAAGCCAATGCCTATTTGAAGGAACGCGGCCAAACTCCGATCGAGTGGTAAATCAGGTACTCTTTAATATTCACAGGTCGGACCTGTGAAAGGCTACTCGTCCTAGGCTAGGCCCGGGAAAAAGTCCTTCACGATCTGCCCACGTGGCACGCCAAGTGTGCGCAGCTGTGACGTAATAGCGTTTACCATTGGTGGTGGACCGGAGACATACCAAAGACGTTCTCGGTAATCGGGGCTGCGGCGGACAATAATTTCACCTGACAAGAAGCCTTGCTCATACTCGGCACCCCGAACCGTTTCCTTGGCTAAAACATGTACTATCCGCAGCGGTAGCGCCTTCGCAAAGTGCGCAAACTCATCCTTATAAGCAATCTCTGCAGCAGTGTTGTTACAGTAAAAAAGTACGATGTCTTGTTTGGTACCGGCATCGGTAAGAAACGCCAAGTGACTACGAAATGGTGTGACCCCAATGCCACCGGCCACCATCGCAATTTTAAGTGTATGATCGCTCGGCAGTACAAAATCTCCCGCCAGCTGGCTCGCGGTCACCACCTGCCCGGGCGCGAGGGATACAAGTGATTGCTTGTAGGTACTCCCCGCTTCCGGAGGCACGCGGAGCGCCAGGCGAATATCGGGCTCGGTGGGCGATGAAGCGATCGTGAAATAGCGGCGAATACCCCGACTGTCGGCACCTTGATGCGGCAACATCCACTCCAGGTACTGCCCCGCTTTAAAGGTAAAACTAGCCGGCTTTTTAAAGATTAGCTCGTAGGTGCGGTCGGCAATTGTGCGGGCCTGCAGGAGCGGCAACCGGAGCTTTTGTCGAACTGTAAAACTAAAAAACGCCAAGTTGCCAGCAACGAGCGCGAGCTCAGGAGTAATGGTAACAAACGGCATGAAGAGCGAAGTTTGTGCGATCGCGCCCACCAGTGCACCGTAGGCCAGACGAAGATTACGGGTTGGTGGCATGGTAAACGGCTCAGTGAGCATAAAGGCCGCCAAAAAGATTGATGGTCCTGATAGCCAAAAATATTGCGCGCCCGTGATCACATCCCCACTAAAGCGCCACTCTTCAAACAGAAAGACCAGAAAGCCAACACCAAGAAACGCCAAGACCGGTGGCCAGGCCCGGACTTTCGAGACCACGAGAGCGCCACAGATAAGCAGTGGGATAAACAGCGTGGGACTGCCGATCCACCAACCACTATAAAAACCGGTGGTGGAAAAGAACCCTAGGCCGAGCGCGAGCACAACAGCGCCCGTCGCAGCCGGATTCATAAGATGCTGCCCACGCCAAGCGAGTACAAATTTCGACGTAATAGCGATGGCCGTCACGGCCATCACCTGCCAGTTGTCCACCACGCTACTCAGTGTCGGTGGTACCACGAGGAAGTGGACTATAAGCGCAGTGATAATAGCGGATTCATAATTAACATGTATGCGCCACAGCCGGGCTCCGAGAGCGTTAAATAGAAATGCCGTCCCGAGTGCTAGAGCAAGTGAAATAAGCTGCTCGGGAACGGTGTACGGTATACGGCCAAACGCTCCAGCAATGAGTGAGATGAGTGTTAAGGCAATGAGACTCTGCGTCACTACGCGATACATACCAGTGCGGTCGAGATGACGCGCAAACGGGGCCGCTACCTTATGAAATAAATCTGTCATGAACCCGTATTGTACCAGAAGTGAGCAAACGAGCCCCGCTGTCGTGTATACTTCTTCTGTTTAAGCTTTTAATTTCCTTGTAACCTATCCTATGCCAATTGTTATCGGAATTGTTGCTCTCGTACTTATTGTTGTGGGTGTTGTCTATGTTAACCGTGCCGAACCAACGCCAGGCACAGAACCTGAAGTGGTGGTAGAGGAAACCGTGTCACCTACTACTACAGCACAACCGACGGGCGCAACTGCGCAACAGCCCGCGACACCACCAGCCAGCACCCCCACCGCTCCGCCACCCACGCCAGCACCGGTAGTGGCTGCCTCACAGTCCCTCACCGTTCATATGCCGTACCGTTCACCGGCCAAGATCCAGGAGTCGATCACAGTAAACCTGGTCGTGAAGGATGGCGTGGTGACCGCCGTCGATAGTAGCTACAACGAGGGTCAAGGACAAAACCCTTTCCAAGAGCGCTTTGACGACAGCTATAAAACGCTGGTGGTAGGAAAGAAGCTCAGCGACATTTCCCTCTCGCGGGTTGGTGGCGCTTCGCTTACGAGCCAAGCCTTTAATGCAGTGGTAGCTGAGGCGATCGTTAAGACGCAGTCGTAGTCAACATGGAGTTCCTCCTCGACCGCTTTCCGGCTCTCGGCACGGCGTGGTGGATCGAAGCAACTCTGCCCATAGGAGTTGACCATGGAGACGTGCACGCAGAACTCACTTCACTCATAACAACCTTTGAAGCGCGTTACTCGAGGTTTCGACCGGACTCACTCGTCGGTATCCTCAATCGCGAGCGCGTACTGCGCGTGCCCGACCCCGCGTGTCTAGCGCTGTTTAGGTATGCGCAAGAGCTATTTACACGTACCGAGGGGACATTTAATTGCTTGGTGGGCGAAGTACTAGTAGCGCGAGGTTATGGTGACGGCAGAGCGGCCGCGGTTGCGGCCGCTCTGCCGTCACCCGAGAGCGACCTCATCATCACCGAGGGTGAGATCAGACTCGAAACCGGTAGCTTCGACCCGGGCGGTTTCGGAAAGGGCTATTTAGTTGATGAACTCGCGACACTATTAAGGAGCCGTGGCGTAGCGTCATTTCTTATAAATGGTGGGGGTGATATGTACGGCAGCACTGACGACGATGCGCCACTCACTATCCATCTCGAACATCCCACCGAGGTCGACACCTATCTCGGTACGGTAGCACTCAAAAACCGGGGCTTCGCCGCTTCGAGTCCCTTCAAACGAGTGTGGCGGAAAGACGGCCGCACCGAGCACCACATAATAGGAGAGACCGAAGCCGCTAGTTTTGTGCTAGCGAAAAGCGCGCGCGACGCCGACGCCTTTGCGACCGCCGTACTCCTGCTCCCCGAAGCTGCCCTTACCGACCTCGCAGAGCGGGAGGGCCTTGGCGTCGCGCGCTACCACCCCGCCACCAGCACCTTTTTTACCGCTCACTTCCCTTTTCAATCGCTCTAAAAAGCCCGTGGAAATCTGACCTTACTTTGATTACGAGCACGCTGGTGTCGCGATGGGGGCCTTGCGCAGCAGCACGGAAAAGCACCAGACAAATGTCTGGTGCTTTTCCGTGCTGCGAGCAGAGGGGCACTGTTCTCCCTAAAAGAGAACAGTGAACACGTGCCCGAGGCGAGACAGCAGCGTGCTCGTGTAGGTGATTGACCTTTAGCTTACTTCATGTTAGTGTAACGGCACCTTAGGAATTGCGTGCAGGGCTCTTAGGCTGCGCGGCGACACGTTCGCCCTCTCATTACACTCCTGCACCCTCTAGAGAAAGAACAGAGGTGCATTGCCATATTCGTGCAGTGTTGGAAGTTTCTTTGCTTACTATTTTTTTGAGCGTTAGCTTTTATGTATCAATTGCCCCCCTTACCCGCATCGCCGGCGCCGCGCCGCGCGTATTCGCCGAGCCGCACTGGCGGTAACACTAGTCACCGTCCATCGGCACGTCCCCACAGTCCGCATCGCAGTAGTGCCACCCACAACGGTGGTGGTCATAGCCGTGGTTCGTACAGCAGTCGCCCCTCACACCATGGTGGCTCACATCGTTCAGCCAGCGGTAGCCGTGGTGGTCACTTTGGTGGTGGCGCCGGCCGCGGTCGCGGTCGCCAGCGTTCGTCGTTTGACGTTGCACTCTATATCAACAAGAACCCGGTAACCGTGGAGACGGAGACAGCCTACGTACCAACGCACACCTTCAACGACTTTGGCCTCGCGCCCGAGATTGTGCGAGCAGTCCATAGCCTAGGTATTGAAGTGCCAAGTGCCATCCAGGACCAGACCATCATGCCTATTTTGGAAGGCAAGGATGTTATTGGCCTCGCCCAAACCGGCACCGGCAAAACTGCAGCGTTCCTTCTCCCGATCATTCACCATACTCTGCGGGACCGCAACCGCGTCACCCTCATCCTCACTCCTACCCGCGAACTCGCGATCCAGATCGAGCAGGAATTGCGCAAGCTCACGCCGCACATGAAGCTCTTCTCCACCGTCTGCGTGGGAGGTGCTAACATTCGCCCACAAATTGCAGGACTGAAGCGCAAGAACAACTTTATTATCGGTACGCCAGGCCGTGTCCAGGACCTCATGGAGCGTGGTTTTATCGACACCACTCGTGTCACTACCGCCGTTCTCGACGAGGCTGACCGTATGCTCGACATGGGATTCATCCATGACATGAAGACCATCCTCAAGGATGTACCGGAAAATGCGCAGACCCTCTTCTTCTCAGCTACCATGTCAAAGAGTATCGAGGGCCTCGTCCACGAATTTCTCAATGACCCGCTTACTGTTTCGGTACGCAAGAAGGATATTACTGCCGCGATTTCGCAAGACGTGGTGCGCTATGATCATGCCCACAAGTTTGATCTCCTCGTTACCCTGCTTGGCAAGGCCGAGTTTACCCGCGTAATCGTCTTTGGTGCGATGAAGCACAGTGTCGAAAAGCTCGGTATCGAACTGTCTAAGACCGGCATCCCCGCCGAGTCTATCCACGGCAACAAGTCGCATGGTCAGCGCCAACGCGCCCTTACCCGCTTTAAGAGTGGCGAGGTGAAGGTACTGGTGGCGACCGACGTCGCTGCGCGCGGTATCCACGTCGACAACGTATCGCACGTAATCAACTACGACCTCCCTGGTACCTACGAAGACTACGTGCACCGCATTGGTCGTACTGGCCGTGGTGACAAGCGTGGAAGTGCGCTCACCTTCGTACCCAACGAATAAGCTATACTGGTAGCATATGAAAGCTGTTGCCATTGCTATCGCCATTTTGGTCGCGATTGCTATCCTCAATGCCTTTTTAGGTGGTAATCCATTTGGTGGCTAAGCGAGCGCCTGTGTCCCTACCGCGCTACGTGGTCTTGGATAAACGAGTGGGAGAAACTCCACTGGTTTGTTTGGAAAAATACCGCGAGAAACACCCCGAACTTAAAGGTGTTCCTATGGCCTACGCCGGACGCCTTGATCCGATGGCATCGGGGGTTTTACTCGTGCTTGTTGGTGAGGAATGTAAGCGCCAAGACGCGTACCATGGTCTGGATAAGGCGTACGAAATTGAAGTCCTCTTAGGCATCTCGTCTGATAGTGGCGACGTGCTTGGTCTTATCGAGGAGCAACCCCATGATTACCAAAGCTCTAGCGACTGGGCCGCCACTTCAGCCTCGCATGTTGGGAAAATTACTCTCCCCTACCCCCACTACTCATCGCGGACAGTCAGTGGCATACCCCTCCACACTTGGGCAGTAACCGGTCGACTAGACGAAATTACCATTCCCTTCAAAACCTCGACCATTCATACACTTACGTTCACCGGAAAACGATCACTATCGCGAGCAGAGATGTATAGCGAAGCGACACAAAAAATCGCTCTTCTTCCCACTGTCACTGACGAACGAAAAGCCCTCGGCAATGACTTTCGCCGCAGCGACGTATACGCGAGCTGGGAGCGCGTTGCGGCCGCGGGTAAATCCGACGATACATTCTGCCTTCTTTCGTTTACCTGCATCTGTTCGTCGGGCACGTACATGCGTACCCTGGCCGATGTACTGGCGCAGTCTGTGGGTACTCGTGGCCTCGCGTGGTCGATTCATCGCACCACGATCGGCCGCTACCGGTCGCTTATAGGCAGCTGGGGCCTTTGGACCAAGCGCTTTATTTCTCCTCGGTAAGGGCGCGGTATTTCTCGAGGTATGCCTCGACAGCCAGCACGTATTCGGCGTGACTCCACACCAAAGGCGCGGTGGAGAGGTGAACACGAGTCGTCGGGTGCATTTGCTCAGCGAGCATGCCGCTGCCGGCAGCGTGTGAGACCGTCCACGCGAGGAGCTCGAGGGGACGCTTAAGGTCGGTGAGTTTCCGCGCACGCTCGATGTAGTACTGTGCTACCCACAAGGTAGTCACTACCCAAGGATTTGGGGAACCGGCATCGTGCATGCGGTAGTAGGCGTCACCTTCGTAACGGACGTAGCCCTGACTCGCGCCGGGAGCTGAGAGCTTCGCCTCGACGGTACTGAGCGCTGTTTTTAAGCGCTCATCCTCAGCCTCGAAAACACCAAAGAAGAAGGGGCCGTAGAAGCTACTGACGTCGAGCGTACGATCGACGTGGTGGTTACCGGCTTCATCAATCATGATCTGCTTCACAAACATTTTTAATTCGGGGTCGTAGAGATGCGTTCCGATAGCAATTTGCAACCGTTGGGCAATCGCTTGGTAGGCGCGCGCATCGGGGTCTTTACCAAGGAGTGTGGCAAAACGCGCAGCCGCCATCATAGCACCGTACACCGATGATGCCGTGTATGTCGAGATGCCGTATTTTTCTTCCCACAAATCGTACGATGGCTCGGGTAGTCCGGTCGTCGGTTCGATAAACTCCGCCATAAACTGTGCCGCTGGCTCGATAAAAGAATTGTAGAGTGATTCGATGAACTCGAGATCACGCTCGCGCTCGTAGTGGTGCCAGAGCATGACGATGGTGGTAGCGGTTTCATCTTCCTGAATGGGGAGACAAGGCCGTCCATCACGCATCCAGGCGTGCCATGAACTCCCGAGCACACCGTCACTGCGGTATTTGTGCATGAGGTACCCACCCGGTTCGCGCACCGAGGCGGCGAAGGTGTAAAAACGCTTGGCGACGTCTGGGTAGCCAGTACGATCAAAGGTGTGGGCAATAATAGCCGCGTCACGCGGCCAGACGTAGGAATAGGTGTCGCGGCCGTGATGGAGCATGTCGGTGTCGGAGGAGGCGATAATACCGCCGCGATTATCGGCATGGACACGCATAACCATCAGCGACCGGCGAAAGAGAGTCTGCATAGCGGTAGAAAGGGGCGACAGGTCGCGACCATCCTTCTCCGCCCAGGCCTGCCAGTAGGCTTCAGTCGAAGAAAGGAGACGTTCTGGCGTTTCTTTAAGCACATGCGCATCAAGTTCGTGTACCGCTGGTACCGACTCCCCTACCACCACCCAGTACGACACCACACACTCCCCCTGGGGCGTAAGCGGGCACGACACACCGATAACAGAATCGACCGAGCCATGTTCAATCGGATTGCCTTCAAGGCGACCGTCCATTGCATCAAGGTACGTACCTTCCCTGCCTTCAATACCAAAGAGACCGATGTTGTATTCGGTAAACTGGACAGCACCTCGGCTAGCATTCACGAGAAAAGTGGTAGTGCCTTTGTAGTGCACGATGGCGCGCACACGTGGATCATAAAAAGCCGTGTCGCCCCGCCGCGATTCACCAATGCGAAACTGTTGCGCTAGAAAAAGTTTTACCGTGCGCTCGTCCTCGCGCAGATTGCGCACGGTGAAGAGACGAATGAGAACATTGTGTTCATTGTGGACCGCGTCAGCAGCCTCAACTTCTATCCCGAGCGCGTGGTGTCTCGCAATAAAATGTCCAATCATTGTCCCGCTTGTGCCACTAAAATCAAACTCCCAGGCCGGGTCATCAAACCACGCCATCACCCCATCGGCAAAAACACCGATACGGTGAACAAAATTACCCGAGGCTCCACTCACGTGGTTTGATTCACCAACAAACGGAAAATAGATGTCGCGCACCTGGCCGCGCCCGTCAATGCCGACGAGTAGATTGCCGTTCCCAATAGTGAAAGCGCGGGCCATGGGCGCTTATGGAAGGAGGTAGTGAGCGAGGTGACGCGAAACAACAGTCCCTGCCGAGGCAGCTGTTTTGGCGCGCCGCAGGTCCGCCGCACAGGCACTGTCAGAAAGCACCACTGCCACCCAGTCGGCAAAGTCATTCCTCTGTGCATTCACGTGATGACTGTACGTGTCCTTGTCCATGTGAACGAGTGCCTCGCGGAGCGAGAGCAGACTATTAAGAATCTTGCCATTGACTACCCAAAACGACTCCGGGTCATTGGCGTAGACGAGCGGACGAGCGGCGTGCTCGATTTTGATTTTCTTGGCGACGGCTTTTTTAGGAGCGGTCGCTGTTGCGGTCTTTTTTCGTACCATAAAAAATGTAAGAACTATACTGCTGCCACAATGAACTAATAAGTTTCGCTATTTTTATCACCATTCGGCGAGCCCACGCGACGATATACTCTCCCCACTCCCGTACGGTACGCCAAAAACTTTCTGGCTCTCGCACCACCACGAGCGACTGTGATATAAGCGCCGGTGCAGCAAGATGTGCTGCCCGCACTTTCGCATCGTTCACTCTCAATTGTAAGTCACTAAGGGCATTCATGAAAGCGATATACGCATCATATGGGGATTGGTACGGACTGAAGTACGCGTGTACATCACCGTCGGCGGACCACTTCGTGCACATGTAGTAGAAGTGGTCAGACGTTTGCAGTTTGCGCCACGTTTCAATGAGCTTTTCGTCACCGATGTCCATGAGATCAGCCTCGAGACGATAGGTAGCAGCAATCGCATCGCGCTGAATGTCGTTGCCGGTCCAGGCAGTGAGGTCGCGATCGGTGTCAGCCCAAGTGAGAATCTCTGGAACATCAAATTCACCAACCGGTTCGTAGCTCTCGGCAGTTTCGGTTGGTGTCTTAAACGAGGTGTCGGGGTGACGCAACAAAACTTCAGGAAGGGCCCGGAGAAAATTAAAAATACCCGTGTCTTCCCACTGATGCTCACCAAAGGTTTCGTAATCCATGAAAAGATTGACGGTCTGCCCATCTCCATGGTGAGCGTGCACCCACGAAGCAAAGGTGTCGGCCGAGAGTGGCCAACTTGCCCAGCCCCGATTGCCAAAACGAAAGGCTATGTCGTCGGAGAGCTTGTAGTTTTTAAGGAGTACTTTGATGGTCGAGCAGCCTATCGGACGGTAAACGTAATTGGGGCTGCGCCACCCCAGGTACTTATCCCACCCTTCCGCCATGATACCGACGTAGCCATTGTCCTCACACCAACGCGCCAGGTCATTGCGGTAGGAGAGCTCGGTGTTACGAAACACGCGCGGCGTCACGCCAAACAGCGACTCGATGCGGGCGCGGTGCTTGTTGACCTGTCGCTCAAATTCTGGAACAGAATAAAAGAACGCGAGTGAGTGGTGGTAGGTGTCGGCCAGTACTTCTACGCGACCTGTCGCAATGAGTTTCTGAAAGGACTCTAAAACATCGGGTGCGTACTCCTCGAACTGATCGAGCGCCGTTCCCGAAAAAGATAAGGCGAAGCAAAACTCTGGATGATTTTCGAGCAGATCGCCCAGCACCTTATTGGTAGGACGGTAGGATTTATTGGCAACCTTCTCGACAATGCGGCGATTATTTAAATCAGTCTCGTCGTCGGCATTGAAATACTCAGGATCATTACCAATATCAAATACACGATAGCGTTTGACGCGGTACGGCTGGTGCACATGGAAGTACGGACAAACGGTAAGCATGGCACTAGGTGGCGACCCATTGTACCAGTCGACGGTACAACTCGTAGACTTTATGGGCGGCTTCTTTCCACGAGAGGTGTGCCAGTTGTTGCCTACCCTCGGCGACAAGCTGCCCACGCATCACCGGATACCGCAAGGCGGCCAAAATTTTGTTGGCCATTTCATCAACATCCCAAAAATCTACCCGTAAAACGTGGGCAAGTACCTCACCTACTCCTGATTGCTTGGTGATGACCGATGGCGTACCGTGCTGCAGGGCCTCGAGTGGCACGAGGCCAAATGGCTCTGACACTGAGGGCATGACCACCAAGTCAACGCTTTGGTACATCCGGTCACGCTCCTCCTCCCACAGGGCACCGGCAAAGATGACATGTGCGCTCAGTCCAAGCTGGCCTACTTGTTCTATAATCTGCCTCGTCATATCGCCCCACCCTGAAATTACAAACACGACTTTTGGGTCTACATCCACTACCCGCCGAGCCGCCCGCACAAAATAGTCAACACCCTTCTGGATAGTAATGCGACCGTGATAGAGCACAATGTGCTTGCCTTGGGCCTTTAGCTCACGCAGGGTGGGCTCGTGCCTTGGTGGTTCATGGACATCGCAACCATTATGGACGACTACTACCTTGGCGGCCGGCACACCGTGGCGCTCGACGACAACCTGCTTCGTGAAGTGACTCACCGTCACCACCTTATCAGCAACAGCAAACGCCTCACGTTCGATTTGATAAATATCGGGGTCGACATGTTCACTGGCCGCCTGGTCAAATGATGTGGCGTGGACATGGAGAACCAGTGGCTTTCCCGAGGCGCGCTTGGCGGCCACACCAGCGAGGTAGGCGGTCCAGTCGTGAGCATGAATGATATCGAAAGACTCTTCGCGCGCAATTTGTGCGGCAGCGTGGGCAAAGCGGTGGACTTCATCAATGAGGCGCCGACTACGGATGATGGGTGCTCCCACGGCGTCATAGCCGTCAATAAAATGCACCAAGCTGCTCGCTTGGTGGTAGGGCTGTAGTACGGCGTCCACCTCTCGAACTCGTACGGCTTT
The DNA here is from genome assembly GCA_022841645.1 of Minisyncoccota bacterium. Classification (GTDB taxonomy): domain Bacteria; phylum Patescibacteriota; class Minisyncoccia; order Phycocordibacterales; family UBA918; genus OLB19. Next base: position 74,424 of record JALHRC010000001.1, on the reverse strand, counting down.
GGTGTCTTCGGCAAAGACAAAGCGGGTGCCCCCAAGGACTGGCTGCCGCTTGGGGAGCACAAAGATCACCTCTACCCCCTGACCGAGGAGTTCGCGCGTAAGACCATAACAAGCAACACCCAAACCGCCATTGCGGGTCGGGGGATAATCCCAGCCAAACGTAAGTACTCTCATAGGCGCTTATAGAAAAAACGCCTCTGTGAGGATGACAGATGTGTCGTGGTTTTAGAGGCCACGAAGCCATGATAGCACGCAGGGTTTCCATAAGTTTTTTATGTACACCACCGCCTGTTGATAGGTGTGCCAAAGATGGCCTAAAGTTGACGACTGGCCCCACTTTTGGTAGTATTGCGGCCACTATGTCACAGGATTTACTTATCAAGCTCGTCAGTGCCGGCGACAGCAAAGGTGTCGGCAAAGGTCACACGTACTACGTCCGTTATAATAATAAGACGAAAAAGGACCCCTCAAAGAAGCTCGAGCTGAAGAAGTTCAACCCGGTAGCGAAGAAGCATACTGTATATAAGCAAAAAAAATGAGCCAACGAGCGTAGCGACTATGGCGAATTTTGTTCCCGATTTGCCTTTCCCTTGGGCAAATCGCTGGAACTACCACTCCGAACTACCACATTATCTGTTAGCAAAAAAGCTCCCGAAGGGAGCTTTTTTGCTACTTCAACTTCGTATCCTTCGCCGCATCATACTGCCCCTGGGCCGCCAGGCTATTCATCTTTACCGCATGGAGGAGCATTTTTTGTGCCTCAGGAATGTTCTCTGGCTTGCCTTGCCAGGTAAGGAGAACGGGCTCTTCAATCGCGCGGGAGTAGGAGAAGGTGATCGGCCATGGTTGTTCACCGAGCTTCGCAATGGCGTTGAGGTTTTCAGTCGCGCGCTTGGGTGTTTGGCCACCGGAGAGAAAGACAATTCCGCCCACCTCGTGTGGTACCGACATATGAAAGGTCCTGAGGGTGGCGTTCGCAATCTCTTCTGGCAATGATTGGTCGTGATTCATGTCGCCCGCGAGCACCATCGAGGACTTAAGAATCAGCCCTGGTAAATCGACGCGGTATTTAATCAAGGCTTGGAAAAGGATCTGTAGGGTACGAGTAGTCACCATTTCCGCCCGTGCAATTGAGTGATCACCGGCATAGAGCACTTCTGGCTCGACCATAGGTACAATGCCCGCAGCTTGGGCGAGCTGCGCGTAGCGTGCGAGTTGGAGCGCGTTCATCTCAAGGGCGGCGTCAGTTGGAGTGTGCTCTTCATCAATCAAAATAACTGATCGCCACTTAGCAAACCGCGCCCCCAGCTCATAGTATTCGGCAAAGCGATCGTCGAGACCATCGAGTCCTTCGGTGACTACCTCACCCTTAAACCCGTGAAGGTCCTTGGTACCAATATCCACCTTGATGCCGGGCACAATACCCTTGGCAGTCAGTACATCAGGAAATGGTACACCGTCGTCGGTAAAATTCTTGATCGAAGAATCGTAGAGAATAACACCAGAAAGATATTCTTCGATACCTGGAGCAGTAAAGAGGAGTTCGCGGAAGTCTTGTCGGTGTTCTGGCTCATTGGGGAGGTGTACCATCGCGAGGCGCTTCCCCGCCGTGGCGTCACTTTCGTCAGCGGCCAAAATACCCTTGCCGGGTGCCATCAGTGCAGCAACTGTTTCGTAGAGCTTGGTAGCGTGTTTCATACTACCCCGTAGTGTAGCAGGACGACGCGCACTTGGTTGTGAAGCCTGTGTGCAAAACACAACTATGCCCGAATCTTCCAACCAATCCGGAAAATATGCGTGACGGTTGCTCCAAGAACAATTACCAGGCCCAGAATAACTATGAGTCCCACAGCGGCATCAGCTTCGCTATAACCAATCATGCTGCTACGAATGCCGTCAGCGAAGTAAAAGAAAGGATTTAGGATAGTAATTTGAGCGGCCAGTGGCGGCAGCATCGTGATGGAGTAAAAAATGCCACCTAAATACGTGAGCGGGGTAATCACAAAGGTATTGAGTGCCTGCAGCTGTTCAAAGCCTTCTGCCCACAGCGCAACGAGAATACCGAGCATAGCAAAAATGGCTGAGATGGCGGCCACGTAAAAGATAAAGCCCAGGGGGTTAACCAGCGATACCGCACCAAACAGTAGTCCTACCCCCAAGATAAGAAACGCGACCATGAGTGCGCGCGTCACCGCGCTTCCCACAAACCCGAGGAGCATTTCAAAGTAGGAAAAAGGGGCGATCAGAATTTCTTCAAGACCGCGGGTAAAACGCATGAAGTACAGCGCGGACGACGCACTTGAAAACGACGCGTTGATGATAGAGAGCATAAGGACGCCAGGAAATACGAACGTGATGTACGGTACACCGGCAAAGTCGTCTATCTTCGTCCCGATGACGGTTCCGAAGATGAACAAATAAAGCGCTGCCGAAATAACCGGCGCAACCAACGTCTGGATAACCACCCGCATAGTGCGCTCCACTTCGCGACGGAACATGGTATAGAGGCCTATCCAATTCATCCTGTTACAGTTAGAAAGCTAGTAAGTCTATTACGCAAATATCGTTTCCCCATTCCGGACTTGAGATATATTTCGCGTGCGCGAGCATCGGTCTCACTTAAGCACATTTCATAATAAATGAGCTCTAGCGGCTGTCTGTGCCGTGTCGAGGTTGTTTTTCCTGAACGATGCTCACTCATTCGCTTTCGTAAGTCACCTGTACTTCCAGTATAAAAGTTACCATCAGCAAGCGACTGCAGTACGTAGGTATACCAACTTTTCTTAACTGTAACAGGATTCATGTGGAGTTCTTTTTATCATCCGCGCGGGTAATTTCGAGATACCGCTCTTCAACCGATTTACCATCCTTCATAAATTCTTCCTTCGTCCCCTCAGCCACAATCCGTCCATGATTAATAATCGCAATTTCGTTGCAGAGGTACTGGATTTCTTCGAGGTAGTGAGAGGTAAGAATGATGGTCTTCCCCGCCTCATTCATTTCTTTAAGGTAGGCCCAGAGATCACGGCGCTGCTCAACGTCCACCCCGGCGGTGGGCTCGTCGAGAATAAGCAGGTCGGGCGTATGGACGAGCGCCCTCCCCAGCATCGCTCGGCGTTTGAGCCCACCTGAAAGCTTTTGAAACTTTACGTTGCGGTGCTCTTCTAGATCAAAGCGCTTGATAAGCTCGTCGACACGCGTCTTCCGCGCTGCCGCTGGAATACTGTAGTAACCACCCATATAGTCCATGAGCTGCTCAGGAGTAGCAAAAATATCCACATTGAATTCTTGTGGCGAAAGGCCGACCTTGGTACGCGCTACTTTATAGTCGGTGACCACGTCAGTGCCATCAATCAAAATCTGACCCGAAGTGGGCTGAGCGATGCCAGTAATACAATGAATAGTGGTCGACTTCCCTGCTCCGTTCGGGCCAAGGAGGCCAAAAAACGCCCCGCGCTCGACCGTGAGCGAAATACCACTTACGGCCACCTTCTCACTCTTACCTTTTCCATACACCTTGGTCAGATTTTTAATTTCGAGCATTGGCGTAGCCATAGTTTTGGCATTATAACACGATACGATTAAGCGGCTAACCCCGTAGGATCAGCCGCTTATGTCTATCTCCCATGTGTCATACGTAAACAGGGAAATTTGTCGGGAATAAACCCAACTCGCTCCAAAGCATCCCGAACAATCCTCAAGGTTACGCGTCCACAGTTTGGCAGATGCACCAAAAGGGTGACTGCTCCGAAGGAATTATCTTTTCGATCGGGAAAATAGCGAAGCAAGCGAGGAGTTTCGAGTCCAGCATCACGCAGCACGTTGTGAGCCCGCGCACCAAGGCCTTCAAATACCCCGGCGGAAAACAAATTTGTATCGAGGTGATATCCGGACGGCAGCGTAATACCTGCCTCAGTTTTTTGATCACCAGTCCTCCCCTTAAAGACATCAGCAATCTGGGGTGCAGCCTGCACCAGCACCATAAGTGCTTCTATTTGAGAAGCGTTGAGCGTAAAAGTAAAAGAAGGATCACCTCTTACCCCCCTGATATTAAAACCAGCCAACGTTTTTGCTGCGGCCAAAATTTTTTCAACAGGAACAGACATTGTTGTCTCCTTGACGTTTTACTTTGCCAACTGCATAGTACAACGAATTTTGTGATGGAGCAAGACATCAACTGGCTACTAAACGAGAAATATCTCGGCCGAAAAACCGCGGGTTTTTCGGCCGATTGTGAGCGTCTTAAAGCTGGGGAACCGCTCAGCTATGTGATTGGTTGGGTACCGTTTTTGGGTTGCAAAATCTGGCTCGATAGTCGTCCACTCATCCCCCGCCCCGAAACCGAGTGGTGGGTAGAAAAGGCCGTTGCCAGCATTAGCAAGGCTATCCCCAGGGAGAGCCTAGGGGCAAACATAATGGAAATCACTGTCCCGAGAACCGACCTCGGATTTACCCGAGGTCGGTCCTCGGGGGAAGACAGTGTTGTACAGAGCCAAGCGGCCGGTGACATTTCCATCCTTGACCTCTGCGCTGGCTCGGGCTGTATCGGTGTAGCGATCGCAAAGCATGTACGAGGTGCGCACGTCACCTTCGCCGAGATTGACCCCACTCACCTCCCGACCATTGAAAAGAACCGCCGCAAGAATAGTACGATCGATCGTACTATTCTCCTTTGTTCTGATTTGTTTGAACAGGTAGCAGGTACATTTGATTTCATCCTTGCCAATCCACCGTATATTGACCCCGCTATCGACCGAGCTGAACAGTCTGTCAAAAGGCATGAACCACACCTAGCGCTCTATGGCGGGCAAGGTGGTATAGAAATCATCGAACGAATCATTAAGGGAGCCCGGGGGCACCTTACGGCGAGCGGAGAGCTATGGATCGAACACGAACCCGAACACGTGCCCATCGTTACGGACCTCGCCCACACCCATGGCTTTACTGCGAGTTCCCACAGCGACCAATTTGGTGTCCTGCGCTTTTCTATCTTGGTGCTACAATAAATTGGTATGCCCATGCCCACGTTTGTGTCGTTTGACCTGGGGAGTATAGCCTTGGTCGTTTTCTACGTCATAGCGGCGCTCTACGTCATTTTTAGTGTCATTTTTTACTATCACTGGGTGTCATATGCAGTCAACGCGCGCGTCATGAACTTGACTCTCGTGCTGTATTTTGCCACCACCCTGCCACTGGCGGCACTTATGGGAATCACCCTCCTCTTTTTATAGCGTATGTTGTACGAAAAAATTGAATTTGAAGAAGGTGAGGTGGTGCTGGGCACTGTCCGCAAGCACTGGTTTATCATTACCGTTGAACTGGTGAGTGTCGGAATAATCGCCCTGCTGCCTCCACTCCTCCTCTCACTCACTTCGCTTTTACCGGCAGAATTTAAGATAGCCGAACTACTTTCTGGACAAACCCCCCTCATCACACTTGTTACCGCGAGTTGGCTCCTTATGACCACCCTGATGGCCTTCATGGTGTGGACCAACTACTACCTAGATTTATGGGTCATCACCGACCGACGTGTCATCGTCATAGACCAGCGGGGCTTTTTTAATCGCAAGGTTTCAAGTTTCCGTCTCGAACGCCTGCAAGATATTAAGGTGACTATCAAAGGCATTGTCGCCACCCTCCTTAACTTCGGAACCATCCGCGCGCAGACAGCGGGCGCGAACGAGAGCAATTTTGCCGCCACCGGTATGCCTGACCCCCGCGGTGTCCAAGCGACCATCCAGGGCGCTATGGACGCCCGTCTGCAGATCTTAGGAGGAATGGTGATTATGTAGTGTGGTAGCCGGCGGCACTGTAGGTGGAGCGCGTCCCCCGCAGCGATAATGACCTGAGCGAGGACCGGGACAAGCGGTGCCTACAGTGCCGCCGGCCCACCCTTTTCTACCCTACGGTTTTCCTTGTATCTCTAGCCTCCCTGCCGTACAATCTCACCATATTTATGTCTGACAAAGCCCTCTCTACCGAGTCCTACAAAGGCGTGCGCGACTTCTACCCCGAGGACATGGCCGTCCAGCGGTATATTTTTGACACCTGGTCCAAGACTGCCGAAAGCTTTGGCTTTGAGCGCTATGATGCATCAATTCTTGAGCCGTCAGACCTCTATAAGGCCAAGGGAGCTGAGAACGAGGAAATGGTGAACGAACAAACGTACACCTTTATCGATCGGGGTGAGCGTGAGGTAACACTGCGTCCTGAGATGACCCCGACCGTCGCGCGTATGGTAGCCGGAAAGCGCCGTGAACTTTCCCTTCCGGTCCGCTGGTATTCCATCCCCAACCTTTTCCGGTACGAGCGCCCACAGCGCGGCCGTCTGCGTGAGCACTGGCAACTAAACTGCGATATTTTTGGTGCCGATGACTTTGCTGCTGATGTTGAGATTATTGCCCTCGCCCACCAGCTCCTTCTTGATTTTGGCGCGACGTCAGAGATGTTTCGTATCCGTGTCAACAATCGCGCTGCCTTGGGCGCCTACCTCGCAGAGGCTGGTATCGAAAGCCCAGAACAAGTACGGGCGGTCAGCAACGTCATTGATCGAAAAGCAAAGGTGTCGGCAGATGAGTTTGCTGAGCTGATGGAGGCGGCGGCGGGTCGTCCCTTGGCCCTCCCAGAGACCATGCCCGAAGCGGTGCATCACGTTATTGGTGGCCTCATCCCACTTGGTATTAACAATGTCGAGTACGACCCTTCTATCGTGCGTGGGTTTAGTTATTACACCGGTACCATTTTCGAAATCTTTGACGTCTCGGGCGAGAATAACCGCTCGATGCTTGGCGGTGGCCGCTACGACAACCTGACCTCCATGTTTGGCGGAGACCCTCTCTCCGGCATTGGTTTTGGTATGGGCGACGTTACCATGCGTGACTTTCTTACCACCCATAAACTCCTTCCAGAAAATCTGGCAGTGACCGGCCCTCAGGTGATGATTATCCCGATGGAAACGGAGTTCAATATTGCTGGAGAGGTACTGGCTTCGCTGCTACGCCGCGCCACGTCCGCACGCATCGCCACCGATATCAGTACCAAGAAACTCGGGAAAAAGATCGGCGACGCCAGCGACCGCGGTGTGCGCTTCATCATCGTCGTGGGTGAAAAGGAGATAGGAAGCCAAACTTATACCATTAAAGACCTGCGCAGTGGCGAAGAGACTACCGGCTCCCTCGCGATTATTGAAAGTAGCATTAACAGTCGATGATACTTCAAACTGTAGTCGCTAGAATGTCCCAGCACACAGCGCAACCAAAAGAGCATATGAGACGAACTCAATGTACGATGAGTGTGTGGATAAAGGGAGGGGCAAAGTAGATGGGGCATAATAGCGATTACAGAATATGCGCTACGTCATTTTTGATTTAGAAACACAAAATACCTTTCAGGACGTGGGCAGCAGTGACCCAGCTGCTCTCGATATTTCTGTTATCTCCCTCTATGACGTCGGTACCGACCGATATACGACTGTCGCCCTCGAAGAACTGAGCACCGTCTGGCCAATTCTTGAGCATGCTGATGCGCTTGTGGGCTACAACAGTAACCACTTTGATATTCCAATTCTCAATAAGTACTACCCTGGCGACCTCACACGCATTAAGTCGATTGATCTCCTTGAAGAAATTAAGAAATCACTTGGCCGTCGCCTGCGACTTGATAGCGTTGCTGAGGCAACTGTCGGAGCAAAGAAATCAGCCTCCGGGCTTGAAGCCGTTCGCTGGTGGCGCGAAGGGAAAATTGATGAAATTAAAAAATACTGCGAGCAGGACGTACGCGTGACCAAAAAAGTGTTTGATTACGCTCTCACGAATGGTCATGTAAAATTCAAGGACGGTGGTCGCAAGCGTGAGATTCCCCTCGACACTTCGACCTGGGGTATTCGTGAGGAAAGCGCGATGACCCATTCACTCCTTTTTTAAACAAAGAGTTCCTTGTACAAAATAAGGACAGCCAGCGCTACCCGATACCAAATAAATGGCCAGAGGGTGTAGCGACGGATGAATGACAGAAACAAATGAATGACCCCGAGGGCCAGAAAAAAAGCGGTGGTGGTACCGATGGTGACCGCCATCCACGGGATGGCGGTAGGGTCACTGATATACTCGATAGTAATACTGAGGCCAGCACCAGCGATGATAGGTATAGCAAGCAAAAACGAGAAGCGCGCCGCTTCATAGCGAGTGAGGCCGAGTAGCATCCCGCCAGCCAGGGTCGCCCCGGAACGCGACATCCCAGGTATAAGGGCAAGTACCTGAAAGCAGCCGATAAGAAAACCTGAACGAGTAGACAGCACTTGTGGTGCGGGGTACTTAAACTGCCGCCACTCCGCGTACATAAAGAGACCGGCGCCAGCGATGAGTGCCAGCGCCACCACGACCGGGACCATCAAAAATGACTCGACAATCGGACCGAGAAAAAAACCAATAATGACCGCTGGTACCGTGCCGATAGCAAGTGAAACCAATAGTACCCAGTCCTTATCATTTACCGGCAGACGTCCCAGCTTGCGGAAGAGGGTCTGCGAAAGCGTTAAGAGGTCACTCCAAAAATAAAGTACCACGGCTGCCAAGGTGCCCAGGTGAACGAATATATTGAACGCCAACAAATACTCGCCCGTGATGTCGAGAAAATCTTGCACCAACACCAAATGCCCGCTCGAGGAAATCGGAAGAAATTCTGTAATACCCTGGACTACTCCCAATACGAGTGCCTGCCACCATTCCATACGACGCAAGTATAGCACTGTCAGACTGCCACGTAATGGCAAAAGTACTGCGCATTACGGGCATAAAGTTGGATGCCGGGCCACTTGTGAGGATGGGCGACGGCCTTGTCTCTCCGCCAGAGAAACGTCCCATGGTATACTCCACTAATCTGCCACACTAAGGTTGTTTGGCGTGTTATTGAGTAAATTTCTCTCGTTCATAATTATGGATCGATCGACCTCAACTTCAGCCACTGTCCCCCTCGCTATTCTCGCAGGTTTTGCGTTTATTGCGATTGCTATCTACTTTAGCGGCATCGGCGCCCGCTCGGTAGCGACCACCCCCGCAGCCGCTACCGCTGCTCTTGAGAGTGGTATCCCTCCAGTCGGCGACAGTGACTACATCCGTGGCAACCCCAATGCCCCCATCATGATCGTAGAGTACTCCGATTACGATTGTCCGTATTGCAAAATTTTCCATGAGACAATGCAGCAACTGATGACCGAGTATGCCCTTTTGGGTAAGGTGGCGTGGGTATACCGCCAAATGCCGATAGTTGAACTCCACCCTAATGCGCAAAAAATCTCTGAGGCGGCGCTCTGTGTCGGTGAAGTAGCTGGTAACGAAGCCTTTTGGACCTTTTCCGACCTCGTCTTCGGTGAGCGGTTACCGGAAGAGCCAACCAACATGACGCGACTTTACGAGTACGCCGAGCGTGCCGGTGCCGACACTACTGCCTTTAGAGCGTGCTACGACGGCGGTCGCTGGCGTGAGCGGGTGGCAGAGGGCGTGGAAGCAGGCTTTGCGGCCGGTGTCACCGGCACTCCTCATTCGGTCTTGCTCGTCGGAAACCAGCAAGCAGTGATTGAGGGCGCGCAATCATACGCCACTATCAAAGAAATCGTCGACAACCTCATCTCGCAACTCGAGGGCACACCGCCCCCTACCCCACTGCCCCAACCAGCGACAGACGAATAACCTTAGGGACGCAACGTGAGCTGCGTTACCAAATCACAGTAGTTACTCTTTTCAGGGTCGCATGGTGCCTGCAAGCTTCGCCCACTGACGATTTCGTCCACGACGCGCAGTATCTCTTTCCGCAGGGCCGCAATCTCATCGTCGGTAATGAGAAATAGTTCTTCCTTGATGTCTCCGCGGGGCGTGGGCTCAACAAAGGAGATGACCATCGAGGAACAATGGTAGCGTTCGTCAGCCTGGAGCGAGAGCAGCAGCGCGTAAAACGTGAGTTGACGCTTGTAGTTGCCGTCACCGTCTTTGGTCGTACCTTCGATTTGTCCCCGCGTCTTTACCTTGCCCGTTTTGTAATCAGTGACGCGAATGAGCGTCCCACTCGCGTCAAAATCCAGTCGGTCGAGCTTGCCAGTAAGCGTGAGCTCGGGCAGTGCCGCAACGCCCGTAGGGAGAAGAGCCGTGAAGCTGGCTTCGGTACGATGCTCGACACCGACCACTCCGTGTTCGAGGTGTGGCAGATACCCCGCAAGAGCAGTAAGCGCCCGGCCGTGGAGACGCACAAACTCATCACGCGAAATCGGTAAGCGACCAAGCTCGCGTTCCAAAATGGTTTTTGCCGATGAAAGCGACAGAGTGTCAGTGCCACCTTTAAGCGTCGACACCGCTGCGTCAATGACGGCGTGCATAGTGGTGCCAAATTGTAAGTCGAGTGACTTTGGTTCTGGGATGCGCAGCACGCTGCGGTAGAGGTAATTCCAGGGACTAGCCAGATAATTATTGAGTGCTGTTGCCGACAGGCCGTGCTCGCGCAGTGTGGCAGTGAGCCACCCCACCGATACCGGAGAGACCGCACTCATGGCGAGAGCGGCCACCGGGGCCTCGTGGGGTGCGTCCGTAGGTGAGACCATTACAGTAGTAAGCGCTGGGTGCGTAAGTTCAGAGAGCACGCGTGCTGGCGAGCGTTCGCGACCATCGCTCCCTACTGCAGACGATGAAATATAGAGCCGTCGCTTAGCCCGCGTGAGCGCTACGTAGAATAATCGAACTTCGTCATCATAAGCAGCAGCATCTTCGGCGACACCAGCTCCGCCCGGCAAACGAAACGAGCTCGAGCGGACAGAGCCACTCCACGTAGCGTCGGTGAGCTCGGGCATGAGGACCACCTCGTACTCGAGACCCTTCGCCTTATGAACGGTGGTCACGAGGACAGCCGCTTCGCCACTGGGCACGATGGGGGCTGAGAGTGGTAGACGATGTGCGGCCCTGCGCTCAAAGGCCACGAGGTGGTCGCGCAGTGACCGCTGCGGCGAGCGAAGTGCCTGCGCCTCAAATTCATCGTAGAGTCGGCGGATGATGCGACTACTCACCAGCGGGTCATGTGCTAATGCAGCTTTGAGGAGGCCACTTTCTTCAACGAGGAACGCTACTACCCGCTGGGGCGCCTCAAAGGTAAGTCGGTGACGTGCAGTCTCCAATACGAGAGCAAGCTCTTTAAGACGAGCGATGGTCTCCGGGGGCAAGCTTGGTATCCGCTCGGGCTCTTGTAGGAGTACGGTAAGGGGTGTGTCATAGCGCCTGGCCGCGAGCACCCGCCACACATCAGGCGCCGTAAGAGAAAACAGCGGCTCATGAAGGAGCGCCGCGAGGGCTCCTTCATCAAGGGGAGAAACCACCGCTCGTATAAGCGCAAGGAGCATCCGCGCGAGGGGTTCGTTTAAAATGTCGCTGTCGGCTGAAGCCTGTACGGTCACTCCAGCACTGCGGAGGACCCTGCTCCAACTTTCAACCTGACGGTTAGTCCGGACCATCACCGCAATCTCGCCCGGTGAAATTCCTTCCGCTACTAGTTTGCGTACGGTAGTGACCAGCGCTGCCTCTTCAAACGCCTGGTGAGCAAAGTGACGGTGTGAAAGATCGGCTGCCTCGTTTGTCATTGAAACTAAGGGGACCCGCAGTTTGCTGAGCGCCACATCGTCGGTCGCGATACGCTCTCCAGCAATGTCGAGAATGACTTGGCTTGAGCGATAGTTTTGCGTCAGTGCTATCAGCGTGGCCGCCGGGTAGGCCCGCTCAAAGTGAAGAAAGTTTTCAAGCGACGCCCCTTGAAAACGATAAATTGCCTGCTTTTCGTCCCCCACCACAAACAAGTTGGGGCGTTCATGAAAGGAGGTAATGAGTTCGAGGATGCGATTTTGACTCCCGCTCACATCCTGATGCTCATCTGCAAGAACATACTGGTACGTTTCTTGTACCGAAAGTCGCATGTCCTCATTACCGTGAAGCGCCGCTACGGTCGTAAGCACCATGTCGTCGTAGTCATAGCGCCCACGCTCGTGCATAAGGGCCTCGTAGCGCTGGTAGACAGCAAGCAGTTCCCGCCCACGTTCAAAGTATTTGAGAGCATCGCGGTACTCTCCGCGCTCTTTCCCTTTATGAGCACCCTTCTCGTGATAACGGGGAATTTCATTAAGCTGCTCCTCTTGCTTTGCAAGGAAACGTGAAAAGTCGCGAGAGGTGTAGGATTCTTTCTTAAGATCAGAGATCGCCGAGCGAATATCTGACACGTAATAATCAGGCCGACCCGAGGGACGCAGCACGGTAAACTGCGGATCGACAAGTATCTCTTCGATGAGTTCGACAATTTCCAAGTCAGTGGCCGCCACGCCGCCGATGATGGTGGGATAGGCTTCCGGAAAACGCTTGATGAGGTGCTCGGCAAAACTATGGAAAGTAAAAATAGGGACACGGTACGACAGCGGGCCAATGAAACGAGCAAGACGCGTGCGCATCGCGCGTGCGCCAGCGTTCGTAAACGTGAGCGCCAAAATACTTTCCGGCGTGGTGTCGGTCTGCCGTAGGATGTTGGCGATCCGCAACGTGAGAATCTGCGTCTTCCCGGTACCTGGTCCGGCTATGACCATAACTGGCCCTTCGATAGCATCCACCGCCTGGCGCTGTTTTGCGTTCAGTGCGCTGTAGGCAGTAAGGAAGGCGGCATCACGGTCAGTTGCGAGTGGTAATTGCATAACCCGAGTACTGTAGCACCTCAGTATACGTCGTCACGCCGACAATTGACAAAAACCACTGGGCGTCCCCTAGTAACAAACACCACATACGCACCAGGGCCCCTTGCCGAGGCTAGGAGGCAGGAGTATAGTGCCAGGCGTTCGCGTTGCGTTCACTGTCTGTCCGCCCGCGGGTTTTTTATTTCCCTATTTTTATGCTTGAACTCTCTACCCTTCTCATTGCCGTTGGTACCTTGGCACTCTCCAGCTTTGCGGTGTTCTGGGCGCGCAGCCTGCGCATCCCGCACACCGTACTCCTCGTAGCCCTCGGCGTCGTCATTGGTCTACTGTCGACCACCGAGAGTTTCGGCTTTCTTGAATCATTCCACCTCACCCCAGAAATCCTCTTCTACGTATTTCTCCCCATTCTCATTTTTGAGTCCGCCTACAATATAAGTGCGCGGAAGCTCGCCGAAAACGCCCTCCCGATTACCCTCCTCGCGATTGTAAGCCTCCTCGTCTCAACTGTGCTTATTGGCTTTGGGCTCTTTTATAGCCTTGGTTTTATCGGCATCGATTTGCCGCTTATGATCGCCCTCCTTTTCGGTGCGCTTATTTCAGCGACCGACCCAGTAGCGGTGCTCGCACTCTTTAAAGAGTTTGGTGCCCCACGCCGCCTCTCACTCATCTTTGAGGGGGAGAGTCTGTTTAACGACGCTACTGGCGTAGCACTCTTTTTGGTGATGCTCGAAGTAGTGCTCGTAGGCTACGCTGGCTTTAGCACCGTGCTCGATGGCGTGGTGACATTCACCCTCATGATCGTGAACGGTATCATCTTCGGTACCCTCTGCGGTGTGGTGTTTGCCAAAGCCGTGCAGCTCACCCGCGAAAGTGAACAGGCCAGCATCGCCCTTACCTTTGTACTGGCCTACTGTACCTTCCTCGCCTCCGACTTCCTCACCCATTACCTCCACATTGGTGAGCAAAAGCTCTACATTTCAGCCATCATCGCTACCACCATCGCGTCGCTCATCATGGGCAACTACGGCCGACCAAAGATCCATCCGCGGGCCGAAGAGTTTGTCGATCGTCTGTGGGGACAACTGGCGTTTATCGTCAACTCAGTGGTCTTTATCATGGTAGGTATTCTGTTTGTTGACATTCCGTTTGCTGGAGGCGAAGTCTTACTCCCTATTCTCCTTGCCATCGTCGTTGTTGCGCTCGCCCGAGCGCTGTCTGTGTACCCAGTCGTCGGTGTCTACAACATCTTTGTGGGCAAGCGGCAGCATATTCCCCGCAGTTGGCAGCACCTCCTCTCTTGGGGTAGCTTGCGTGGTGCGCTCGCGGTCACGCTCGTACTTCTTATTCCCAGTGACCTCAACCTCCCGGGCTGGACGTTAGAGATTTCACCCCGAGACTTTCTCTTAGCGCTCACCATAGGCTGTATCTTCTTCACCATTTTTGTGAAGGCGACCACCATCCAAGGGCTCATGAATTTCCTCAAGCTCAACCGCATGACTGACGAGGAGCGCGTGGCCTACGAAGAAGCTTGTGCACTCACGCACCATGAAGTAGCCGACCGCTTGGAGAAATTTCACGAGCGTGGCTATATCACCCCCGCTACGTATAAGAAGCTCCTCGGAGAACATAAAGACGAGTACCAAAAGGCCTGCCTCGCACTTAAGGAATTTGCTGCCGACAGTGCCACCGACTACACCCACCAGGTGCTACGCGCCTACGCTATTGGCATTGAAGCACTGGCCCTTAAAGAACTCTACCAATACGGTGAAGTGAGTGAAACTACCTACAAGCGCATCACCGGCAAACTTACTCTCCAGCTCGATGACATTGAGCACGGCAATCTTGAAGTATCACAGACGCCAGTTGATGGTCGCGATATTTTTGAACGGGCGGTGGCAAAAATCGGTGACCTACTGCAACCGAAAACCCCTGAACAGCAGGCTGCGGAACTCTACTCCTACTACCGAGCGCAGTCCATCATCGCCCGCAAAGTTCTGAAGGAACTCACTAAAATTACGCCCGAAGACGCAGCCTCAATCTTTAGCCCTAGCGCCCTTGCGCACGTCACCCTGACCTACACCAGCTTCCGCGAGGGTTCACAAAAAAAGATGGACGCGATTGCCCGTGAACACCCTGCTCTTACCGAGAAGCTCGGTGAAGGCTTTGCGAGCCGCGGTGTTGCTAAGGTGGAAGAACACGTGCTTGAAGAGCTCTTTGAACGCCGCTTCATTACCCCCAAGCTGTTTGTCACGCTCAAAGAAAAATTCCACGTTGAGTAGATAAGCAGAAACAAGGAAGGCGCAGCCCGACTATAGTTTCCTTAGTGACCAACTTTCAAGGAGCAAGCGACTATGAAAATGGAAATGCCCTTGTGGTGCAGGCGCCTTGTTACTTTCGAGCATTACGGTGAAAAAGTAACGGTGGCGAACTGCAAGTATTACCACTTACGTTGCTACGCAGAACACAAAGCCCCGCGCCAACGGCGCGGGGCTTTGTGTTCTTAGTGTTTAGTACGACTTCAACCGTCGCGCCTTCTCGTGCTGGCGGATTTTTTCGAGCGCTTTGGCTTCGATCTGGCGAATGCGCTCGCGCGTTACCCCAAACTCCTTCCCTACCTCCTCAAGGGTGTGGTACGTGCCATCGGTAAGGCCGTGACGCATCTCGAGAATCTTACGCTCTTTCTCAGAGAGAGTATCCAAAATCTCCGTGATCTGGTCGGTGAGGATACTGTGCGCTACCTCCTGGTCGGGAGCGATAATTTTATCGTCACTGATGAAGTCAGACAGGCGTGATCGATCGTCGTCGTCATTGCCTACCGGCAATTCAAGCGAGATGGTGTCTTGGCTAATTTTTTCGATTTGGTAAATCTTATCGACTTCGACACCCATCTCGGTGGCAATTTCCTCTGGCATCGGATCGCGACCGAGGTCTTGAGCAAGGCGACGACTCACCTGCTTGTACTTCGCCATCGTCTCCACCATGTGGACCGGAATACGGATAGTGCGCGACTGGTCTGCCAGTGCACGGGTAATAGCCTGACGAATCCACCAGGTGGCGTAGGTAGAAAACTTAAAGCCCTTAGTGAAGTCGAACTTATCCACCGCCTTAAAGAGACCGAGGTTTCCTTCTTGAATGAGGTCAAGGAGCGTGAGGTCAGGGCTGCGACCAACATACTTCTTCGCAATCGAAACCACGAGACGGAGGTTGGCGCGAGCGAGTAGGTTACGAGCTTCATCGTCACCGTCGACGATGCGCTTGGCGAGCACGCGCTCTTCGTGCGCATTAAGAAGCGGGTACTGGCCAATTTCACGCAGATACATCTGAATCGAGTCGTAGCTCGAGTCACTGCGCTTGAAGGCGTTCTTTTGCGCAATGATGTCGGTACTAAGATCATCACCAAGCATACCGCCACTTTGGAGCACATCAATCTTTGCCGCCGCGAGGCGTTCATACAGTTCCTCGAGGAAGTTGATGTCCTTCTCAATTTCAGGGAATGAGCGCAGTAGTTCGTCGTAGGTGACGTACCCACGTTCACGACCAATTCGCATCACCTCGGCTGCTTTAGAAGCAAGGAGCTTCTCAGCGCGCGAAAGCGGGGCGGCTTTTACCGGCGTCACCTTCTTCACCAGCGCTTTAGGGGCGGGTTTCGGAGCAACTTTCTTGGTCGAGATCGACTTCTTTGCTACGGGCTGTTTCTTCGCTGGGGACGCCTTTTTGAGATTACTGCGCTTCGCTGCTTTGGTGGTCTTTAGGGTGGCCTTTTTTGGGGCGACCTTCTTTTTGATGGGAGCAGCCTTGTGGGCTACTTTTTTGGTCCGAGTATTATTTTTGACGGCTTTCTTTTTGGCAGCCATGGTGAGAACACTATACAGAAAAAAACGCTTACGTCTAGTCTATTACGCCCTCAAAGTGGTCTTCTTTCAAGTGGTCACGAAACGCTCAATAGTATAGGGAGGGGCCTTGCGCTGGCTCTCGAGGAGGGTGATTTCAGACAGGAGCGTGTCCACACTTCCCTCCCCACCCGCTTCGATCTCTCTAAGGAGCATCTTACGTTCGGCAATCGCCTCTCGCACCCCCAGGTCGCGCACCAGGTTGAGGGTAGCAATGACGTCCTCAAGCAGCGCTCGCTCACTGCGCGTCTCGTAGCGATTACCAATGTCGATCGTAGCGCGCGCCAGGGCATCAGACGAACGGTTTTGTTGGAGGACCGCGAGTTCGCTTCCGGTGCACTCAGTAATGAGTGTGGTGAGGACGGCCGCCTCGCGCGCTGGCAAGAGACCAACCGCCGCCACCAGCCAGGAAATAAACAGCTCCCGCTGCTCAGCACCACGGGCTCGCAGATTTTCTGATACTGCGTCCACCTTTGGCGCCGGCACATGCTGGGCTGCTTTTATCACTTCCCGCTCATGTTCGGCGCGCGAACGCTCCACCTCATAGCGCACGGCCTCGACACCGACCCCCAGTGCGGCGGCAACGACGCCCACAAAGTGCTCTTGGTCGATGCGGTTAGGAATAAGCGTGATGTACGGAATTACTTCCTCGCGTACAC
Organism: Minisyncoccota bacterium; assembly: GCA_022841645.1. Taxonomy (GTDB): domain Bacteria; phylum Patescibacteriota; class Minisyncoccia; order Phycocordibacterales; family UBA918; genus OLB19. The sequence goes on along the minus strand of JALHRC010000001.1, from coordinate 57,169 downwards.
GTAGTTTGTACGCGCGCTCATCGCTCACCGTAGTTTTGAGATGGCCCAGGAGAAATTCGATAACCGGTAAGGCTCCTCCGACGGCGGCCTTCAGTGCCGCCGGATCACTCCGCACCAGGTCAGCCGGATCGGCCCCGGGTGGGAGTTTTGCAACCTTCACGTCAAAGCCCCGCTCAAGCATGAGACTGGCTGCGCGGCCCATCGCAGCGATTCCCGCCCGATCGGCATCAAGGGCAAGTACTACCCGAGTAGAGAGCCGCTCGAGGAGTTGTACGTGGTGAAGGGTGAGGGCCGTGCCTGAGACCGCTACGGTGTTGCCATAGCCTGCCTGGTGACTCATCACGACATCAAACTGCCCTTCGACAATCAGGGAGAAGTCGAGGGTGCGAATGGCGTTTTTAGCGAGGTCATAGCCAAAGAGCAGTTCAGATTTTTTGTAGAGCTCAGTTTCTGGTGAGTTAACGTACTTCGGTGTTTTCTCGTCGGGGGTAAGTGTGCGACCCGAGAAGCCCACCACCTTCCCCGAGGGGTCGCGCAGTGGAAACATCACCCGGTCACGAAATACATCAAACGGCTCCTTGCCGTCTACTCCCGGCTTTACCATTCCCGCCTTGAGCATCTCGATAACGGCATACCCTTTCCCGGTAAGATGTTCTTTAAGAAGCCGCCAGCCACCTGAGGTCGGACCCGGGGCGTAGCCAATACGCCACTTAGCAACCGTGGCAAGCGTAACGCCACGTTTTTTTATATAGTCGGTAGCAACACTTGCTTGCGGCAGCCACTCTTCAAAAAACTTCGTGGTGTCTTCAAGGAGTGCGTAGAGGCGATCGCGCTCGCTGCGCTTTTCCGGTGCCTCGGGAACAAGCTCGATGCCGGCTTTCTCGGCTAAAATCTTTAACGCGCCTTTAAAGTCGACCCCCTCCATCGCTTGGATGAAGGTAAAAATGTCGCCACCCTGGCTCGTGGAAAAACAGTAGTACATCCCGCGCTCGGGCGAGACATAAAACGATGGGGTGCGTTCGTTGCTAAAGGGCGACTTGCCCTTAAAGTTCCGCCCCGCCTTGTGGAGTTCCACATACGGCGAAACCACATCAATAATATTGAGTCGCTCCTTCACTTGCCGCACCGCATCGGACATAAAGTGGCACCATTATACGCCCCCTGAAGGCCAGGCGTGAGGGACTTGCTTTTTTAAGGTACTTGTGCTACTCTTTAAAGACAATCAGGAGGATACCGGATGAGAATTCTTGATCTTTTTGACGACCTGCTGACAGGCCTACTGGCAGTCGGGGCAGTCGCCGCACTAGCGGTCGCGCTCGCCGTGGCTCTCCAGGGAACCGTGGAAGCCCTCGATCAGGCCGTCGCCATCATCAACACCGGGGGGTGCTGCTAGCACCACCCCCCCCACCCACCCCACGGGCACTCTGCTCCGGTGGGGTGTTCGTTTTTACACTTCGCGCGAACTACGTAACTAATTACGTAGTAAACTGCGTAGCTTGCATCATGCCCCCCCTACGAGCGAGGGCTCACTAGGAATACACAGGCCAGACCTGTGAAGACAGTTTGATCAGCAGCACTACTACTATCATGCATGATAGTAGTAGTGCTGCTGCGCTTTTCTAATCGCAGAAGACAATCAAGGGCGGGTCTGGAAGTTTCCAGACCCGCCCGCACCATCCGCCCTTTACCGAGTCATCAGCTGCTGCGCTTCGAACACCTGCACTACTGGCAACACTACCCAGGACTCACAACGGAGAAAAACAGCGCGGCACCTACGGTGCCGCGCTGTTTTTCTTAAATTTTAACTCTTCGCTATTCTCTTTTCTCTTTCAAACTACTGTTTCGCCTGCATCTCTTTGATCATCAGATCCTTGTTGCTGCCGGCAAAGCCGGAGCCGGCAGGGATGAGCTTGCCAATGATGACGTTCTCCATAAGGCCCGAAAGGGTGTCTTCACTGCCCCGCACTGCCGCGTTGATAAGTACACGGGTAGTGTTTTGGAAGGACGCAGCTGAGAGGAAGCTCTTGCGAGAAAGTGAGGTCTCGGTGATACCAAGAATGAGCTTCTCCGCTTTCGCCGCCTCCTTGCCTTGTTCTTTGAGCTTAAGATTTTCTTCCACAAAGATCCACTCCTCGACGACGTCTCCGACCGTGAAGCGACTGTCACCAGTGCCACTAATTTTTACGCGGCTCATCATCTGCTTCACAATGAGCTCGATGTGCTTGCGCGCAATGGTTACACCCTGAAGCTCGTAGATCTTGCTCACTTCAGAAATGATGTAGTCCTGGGTAACTTCTTGACCACCAAACTTGAAGAGTTCTGGAAGAAGTGCCGAACCGTCGGTGATAATCTGGCCTGAGATCACGGTGTCGCCCTTGCTGACCGCCACGACGCGACGATAATGCACCGCATACTCGATATTGTCTTTCTTCTTTGGAGCGCCCTTGGCGGTCATGTCGGGCGAAACGATAATGATCTTTTCGCGGCCCACGGTCTTGATGTCAACGACAAGTCCTTCTGACTTAGCGACCACTGCGGGGATCTTTGGGGCGCGCTTTTCAAATACTTCTTCTACACGAGGAAGACCCGATGTTACGTCGCCACCCACTGAGGCAGCACCACCGGCATGCTTAGTGTTCATCGTAAGCTGTGTACCCGGCTCACCGATCGCCTGCGCGGCTACCGTACCAACAGCTTCACCAATGTCGACCAGGCGATTGGTCGTGAGGTCGATACCATAACACTGCTGGCAGACACCACGGAGGGTCTTGCAGGTCATTGGAGAGCGCACCACCACTGACTCACAGGTAGCATCTTCGACGGAAAGTGCTTCACGACGTGAAAGGAGGTGTCCCTTCGGGAAGAGTACGCGTCCTTTACTGTCGACAGCGTCTTCGGCGAGCACGCGGCCCTTGATGGCCTTCGAGAACGCGATCTCAATACCGGATGATGAAACCCGTCCAATCCGAGTACCTTCTTTCGTCTTACAATCAGCCTCCGTTACGATAGCATCTTGGGCTACCACGAAGAGACGACGCGTAAGGTAACCGGCCTTGGCGGTCTGCAGCGCGGTGTCGGCAAGACCCTTACGCGAACCGTGCGTCGTAATAAAGTACTCAATCGGCGTCATACCTTCCTTCATTGAGGAAAGCACGGGGAATTCGAGTGTCTCACCACGGGTGTTGACGATAAGGCCTTTCATACCAGCCATCTGGGCAATTTGTCCGAGCGATCCACGAGCACCCGACTTCCACATTTCAAAGGCTGAACCATTTTCTGAGAGCGTCTCTGGAAGAATCTTTTCGAGCTCAGTCTTGGCGGCGTGCCAGATCTCGACGATCATGCGACGGCGCTCATCGCGGGAGAGCAAGCCCTCATCAAAATGAGAGAAGACGTCACGCTCCGCAGCCCGCGCTTTGTCGATGATAGCGGATTTACCTTTTGGTACTACCACTTCGTCGATACCCCAGGTCGTACCAGAAATAGTTGCGTACTTGAAGCCAAACTTCTTGAGCTTGTCGACAATCGCTGGTACCGCTTCGGCACCGCGGTCGTCGATGATATCGATGATGATACCAAAGAGCGTGCGCTGCACAACGGTGTCGTTGATGAAGGCGTGATCGCTCGGAAGCACACTGTTAAAGAGCAGGCGACCCACCGACGTCTCGAAGAGCTTACCTTCGTACTGACGATACTTTGGCGTATCGGTCGAGAGTACATGCACCTTGGCGCGCAAATCGATGATGCCGTAGTCGTACGCGTTGATAGCATCATTTGGTGAAGCGAAGTACTTGCCTTCGCCCTTGGCGCCAGGAATGATCTTGGTCATCCAGAACGCACCGAGCGCCATATCAAGGAGCTTCTCGGACACCACCGGCTCTGAACTACCGGGCTTCAGGATGTTCTTGTTCGCGGAAATAATTTCTTTGGCCTCGAGCTGCGCCTCGTCTGAGAGTGGGACGTGCACGGCCATCTGGTCACCGTCGAAGTCGGCGTTGAAGGCGCGACACACCAGTGGGTGCACTTGGATAGCGTTACCTTCGATCAGTACCGGACGAAACGCTTGGATACCCTGTCGGTGGAGTGTCGGTGCTCGGTTGAGAAGGACGTGCTTCTTGTTGATGATATTTTCAAGAATGGCCCATACCTCAGGAACGCCATCTTCAATGAGTCGACCGGCGCCACGGATGTTGTACGCGAGTTCCTGCTTGAGGAGTTCAGCGATTACAAACGGACGGAAAAGCTCAAGCGCCATGTGCTTTGGAAGACCACACTGATCAAGCGCAAGCTCAGGACCGATCACGATCACACTACGACCCGAATAGTCGACACGTTTTCCAAGAAGGTTTTGGCGAAAGTAGCCTTGCTTACTCTTGAGGTAGTCGGAGAGTGACTTCAGCGGTCGGCGTTGCGCCTGACTCATGGCCGAATAGGCACCACCACCGTGACGGATTGAGTTGTCGATGAGCGCGTCGACCGCTTCTTGCAGAATACGCTTCTCGTTACGCAAGATCACGTCCGGCGCCATGATATCGATAAGCTTCTTGAGACGGTTGTTGCGGTTGATGACGCGACGATAGAGATCGTTGAGGTCACTTGAGGCATGCCGGCCACCTTCAAGGGCGACCATGGGACGGATTGCCGGAGGTACTACCGGAAGGCGAGTAAGGAACATCCACTCAGGACGCACACCGGCGTTAATCATGCCGCGAACGAGTGAGATGCGCTTGTCGAGCTTGGCGCGCTCGAGGGCGCCAGCTTTCTCGCGATCAGTCTCGAGGCCCGAGAGAAGCTTTGGCAAATCAATCTGCTTGAAGAGTTCAAAGATAGCCTCCGCACCAATACGGGCGTCAAAGAGCGTCGAGTACTTAATCGAATACTTGTGGAATCGCGCTTCGTCGAGCACGACACCCACCGCCACACTTTCAATTTCGCGTTTGGTTTCATCCATGCGCGTCGTGAGTGCAATCTTAGCCTCTTCATTTTGGAGGGTCTTGAGCTTCGCTTTGTACTCAGTGTCGAGGTCACGTAAAATACGATTGCGTTCACTTTCACTTACTTTGGTGACGATATAGCCCGCGAAGTAAATTACTTTCTCGATCGAAGCAGCGGTGATACCAAGCACCATCGCGATACGGCTAGGGACACCACGCAAAAACCAAATGTGGGAGACTGGTACACAGAGGTCGATATGACCCATGCGTTCACGACGTACGATGGCGCGGGTGATTTCTACTCCACACTTCTCACAGACAATACCCTTGTAACGAATACCGCGATATTTTTTACATGCACATTCGTAGTCTTCGACGGGACCGAAAATTCGTTCGTCAAAGAGCCCATGCTTTTCTGGGCGCTGGGTACGGTAGTTGATGGTCTCGGGCTTGGTTACCTCGCCGTGTGACCACTCAAGAATGGTGTCGGGAGCCGCCAATTTGAGGCTAATGCCGGTGTAGTTGGTCGGTGCTACGGGTGTTTTATTGAACTGAGGAGCGTATGACATAAGCACTACAATTAGGCATTCTCATAAGTACGGCGCGGTGCTTCTTCCTTATCAAGACGGACATCGAGCGAAAGTCCGCGCAACTGGTTGACGAGCACATTGAAAGCAGCCGGAGTATGTGGATGACTGATCTTCTCGCCACGCACAATCGCGTCGAAAGCCGCACTACGACCCACGATGTCGTCAGACTTGATAGTGAGCATTTCACGGAGCGTGTAGGCGGCACCGTAACCAAGAAGCGCCCACACTTCCATTTCTCCAAAACGCTGACCACCCACCTGCGCCTTACCACCGAGTGGCTGCTGGGTAATGAGCGAGTACGGCCCAATCGAGCGCATGTGGATTTTGTCTTCCACCATGTGATGGAGCTTCAAGATATACATGTACCCTACGGCTGTTTTCTGCGCAAACGGCTCACCAGTCTGACCGTCACGGAGCTGGATCTTGCCGTCAGACGGGAGACCGGCAGCTTTGAGTTCAGCCTTGACGTGCTCTTCGGACGCACCAGCAAATGGTGGCACCACCGCCTGATAGCCAAGCGTGTTAGCGGCCATGCCAAGGTGGAGTTCAAGAATCTGACCGAGGTTCATACGTGACGGTACGCCGAGTGGTGTGAGGAGGACGTCGATTGGACGACCATCTTCGGTGTATGGCATATCTTCTTCCGGCAAGATGCGTGAAATAACACCCTTGTTACCGTGACGTCCCGCGAGTTTGTCGCCTACCGAGACATTGCGCACCTGCGCGACCGTAATATGAATGCGCTTGATGACACCGCTCTCGAGCTGGTCACCATGCTCGCGCGAGAAGACCTTCACGCCGATGATGCGACCACGCTTACCAGCTTCAAGGCGCAAACTCGTGTCCTTCACGTCCTTCGCCTTTTCACCGAAGATAGAACGGAGGAGACGCTCTTCCGGCGTGAGCTGGGTCTCTCCCTTGGGCGTTACCTTACCGACCAAAATGTCACCGGGACGGACCTCGGCACCGATGCGAATCACACCGTCTTCATCAAGATTGCGCAGCTTTACATCAGATACGTTAGGGATGTCAGAGGTGGTAACTTCTGGACCAAGCTTGGTGTCACGTACTGATACTTCGAGCTCGTCGATGTGAATGGTGGAGAACTTGCTCTGCTTCACGAGACGCTCTGAAATAACAATAGCGTCTTCATAGTTCGCACCGTTCCAGCTCATGAAGGCCACGAGTGCGTTTTGACCTACCGCAATCTGACCCTTGTCGGTCGATGAGGTGTCAGCGAGGAGATCTCCACGCTTTACCTTGTCACCCACGCGGACAGCCGGACGGTGGTAGAAAGCAGAAAAGTCGTTGGTACGCTGGAAGGTGGTAAGGGTGTACTCATGTTTCTTACCATCCCTGTCCTTCACAACAATGTGAAGGGCATCGCACTCGATCACTTCACCGGCTTCGGCAGCGTAGATAACGCGTCCGGTATCACGGGCGGCAATGGCCTCAACACCCGTTGCCACGAGCGGTGCCTCAGGCACCACACATGGTGTGGCCTGCTTCTGCATATTGCTACCCATGAGCGTACGGTTGGCGTCGTCGTGGTTGAGGAATGGAATCATCGAAGTAGCCACGGAGAACGCTTGGTTGGTAGCGATGTCCATGTACTCGACGTCCTTGCGGGGGATCACGCGTGGGTCACCCTTCTTACGCGCCTCAACGAGCTCCGGGACGATCTTACCGTTTTTGTCGAGCTCGACTGCGGCGTGCGCAATACTAAACTTTTCTTCCTCGTGCGCGTTTAGGTACACCACTTCGTCGGTCACCACACCCTTCTCTACTTTTACGTACGGGGTTTCAATAATGCCAAAGCGGTTGACGCGTGAGTACATCGCGAGACGAAGGATAAGACCGATGTTCGGACCTTCTGGCGTGTGGATAGGACAGAGGCGACCATAGTGACTTGGGTGTACGTCGCGCACTTCAAAGCCCGCGCGCTCACGTGTAAGACCACCGGGACCGAGGGCAGAGAGGGTACGTAGGTGCTCGATTTCCGCGAGGATGTTTTGCTGCTGGCTAAACTGCGAGAGCTGGTTGGTGGTAAAGAATTCCTTGATAGCGGCCTGGAGTGGGCGTGGGTTGATGATCTGCATCGGCAGGCTCGTCTCGGCCTCGATGGTCGACATGCGGTCCTGGATGTTGCGCTTCATGCGCGTCATACCGACTCGCACACGCTGCTGGAGCATTTCACCAAAGTAGCGGACGCGGCGGAAGCCCAAGTGGTCGATGTCGTCGGGGAGGGCACCAGGCTCGTGGTTTTGCGTGATGATATGAGTCAAAATGAGACGCATGTCGTCAACAGAGACCGTTCGTCCTTCCACCGTCTTCTTATCGGTGGGGCGATCAAAACGCTCGTTGAAGTGGTGGCGACCAATTTCTGAGAGGTCGTAGCGTTCAGGAGCAAAAATAGAGCGCACGAATTCACGGGCGTTCTCGACGGTAGCGAGGTCACCATCACGGAGGCGATTGTAAATCTCGATGAACGACTCGTCGGTAGTTTTCGCTGGGTCTTTGGCGAGGGTGGCCTTGAGGTACTCCTCACTACGCGGTACACCCTTAAGAAGGGCGACCATGTCTTTCTCGGTCTGTACACCAAGGACGCGCAAGAGTGACGAAACGGGGAATTTCTTCTTGCGGTCGATTTTTACGTAGATGACGCCGTCGGCCTCCGACTCGATCTCTACCCACGCGCCACGGGCGGGGATGATCTTGGCGCCAAACAGCTGGCGGCCCTTACTTTCATTGGCGGTAAAAAAGATACCGTAACTGCGCGCAAGCTGGGGCACGATCACACGCTCCACACCGTTGATGATGAAGGTGCCGTTTTCGGTCATCACCGGGAGGTCGGTGAAGAAAATTTCCTGCTCTTTCTCACTCTCGAACGTTTTGTTCTTGAGGACCACCTGGGCGCGCAAAGGGGCTTCGTACGTGAGCTTGTTTTCTTTTGCAAACTCAGGGGTGGTCTTTGGCTGACCGAGCTCGTACTTGCGGAAACGCAGCTCGAACTTTTTCTCTGAGTAGTCAGAGATAGGTGAAAACTCAGTGAAGATTTCCTTAAGGGCGGTCTCGATAAACCAGCGGTAGGAATCACGCTGGGGAACAATCAGGTCAGGCAGCTCAATCCGCGGCGCGGGACTGACGGCAAACACCTTGGCTGGAAGCTCGGCGACCGACACGGTCCGTTCAACATCTTTTGTCGTGCGCATACGTAATATGTATCGATTAAAAAAATTGTCTCGCTGCGTTAGTAAATGCCTCCCCCAGAACCTCACGTATGAGCTTCATCTATCACTAACACGCAACAAGAACACGTGTGGACGTGTTCTTGTAACTTCATGCGGGTTTAGTATGTAGACGAAAGTAACACAACGTAACTACCATTACTCGCCGCTCAAAAATCTCCACCCGTGACACATTCGAGACCTTCGCGTTGGTGGCAGGATTCTAGCACGCGAGGTAAAAAGCCGCAAGTTGGCAAGGGTTTGTCTGGGGAAAACTACGGTTTTTTAGATTTTGGGGTATTTTGACCATGAGGAAAGCCCTGTCGCCAGGCCTCTATTTTCTTATGATCTCCCTCCAGAAGGACAGGTGGGACCGCAAATTGCCGCTTTTTGTGGGTATATGTCGGAGGCCGAGTGTACGTAACTCCCTCGGTTGCGCGGTCGTCCTCGAGTGAATCGTGGGTGCCAAGGACCCCGGGGATGTGCCGCGAGATAGCATCCACTATAGTGAGGGCAGGTAGTTCCCCACCGGTCAGAATGTAATCACCCACACTCACTTCCTCGGCACCTAAAATCTCCTTCACCCGCGCATCGATGCCTTCATAACGACCGGCAATAAGGACTACATGCTCTGCCTCCTTAGCCAGCTCCTGAGCATGCTCCTGAGCAAACGTTCGGCCGCGCGGTGAGGTGATAAATGTTTTTACCTTGCCGGCCTTTAGGGCGGCTGTCTTCTTCCCCACCGCTTTTTCCCAGGCGCGCACGATGGGCTCGACTAACATCACCATACCAGGGCCCCCGCCATAGGGGCGGTCGTCGGTTTTGCGATGCTTGTCCGTCGCAAAATCACGGGGGTTGTAGTAGGAGACCGTTATCTTTTTGCCGCGAACCTTGGCCCCCTTCCCTTTGTCAGTTTTCTGCGCCCGCCCCAATACACTCGCGTCGGTGTACGCTTTGCAGGCTTCTGGAAACAGGGTGATGACGTGGAAATGCATAGTGTTAGCTATCTTGCCGCATGTGGAGAATTTGCACAATAAGGATGTCAGTTTCGGTAATTTGATAAAGCAAAATAAACGGCAGCTTTGGCACTACTCTTTGGTAGACCCCCTTCACTCGTGATTCTATACCCAGATGCGGAAAAGCAATGAGCATTTCACAGGCCCGCGCAATTCGATCAAGCGTGCGCTCTTTTTGTACACTCCCCCACTCCCCCTCAGAGTAGCGGGCAATTTTTTGCAAGTCACGAACTGCAGTTTGATTAAAACGTACAGCGCGCATACGCTCGATAATTTAGAGATCTTTAAAAGCCTCAGCCATCGCTACCCTTTCCTTGTCAGTAGCTAATCGTCGCTCAACTTCTGTAACTTCTTCATCACTTAGCACATACGGTGCATTGGGGGTAGCTACCCGCACAAGGAGTTCAGCAATTATTTCTTGATCTGCTGTTGGGAGTCGCTTAACTTCGTTTATCGCAAGGTCAAGTTTGTTCATGCCTCTATTATACTACAAACAGACGAAAGCACCGCCCCTTTGGGGCGGTGCTTTCGTTCTTCAGTTTGGCAGCTCGCCGCCGCTACTTTTTTCTCTTTGAAGCTCAAAAGTAGCGAAGCGCCTGCGTCAGCAAAACATAATCAGCCTTCGGCCCCCTTCCTTGTTTCTGCTAAATCTTCAAATCATCGATCGCTTCATCCAATGTTTTGGTAGTAGCAACCGGGTTATCTTCCTGCATCGCCTCCGCCATATCGCGGCTCATACCCTTTCCGCCGACTGGCTCGTTGATTTTGAGGTTAACACGCGCATCATGCTTCATACCGACGACGCGCAGGAGCGTACGGATGGCCTTGGCAGTATTGCCCGAGCGGCCAATAATCTTTCCCATGTCGTCAGCATGCACGTCGAGGGTAAGGAGGACGCCCATTTCGTCTACCGTGCGGTTAATCCGGACAGCTTCAGGATTATCAACCAGCGCCTTTACAAGATATTCCAAAAATTGTTTGTCTTCGTGTTGATCCATACCGCTTAGTCTTATCGTTACTGGTAAGCGTCCGCCACCGAAACTAACAGGGAGCGAGCTCTCCCCATGATACGAGAGAAAGGGCCAGCACGTCAACGTGGCGCTGGTAATTACTCTACTCTAGCAAGAGAGAGACTAGGCAGCGACCGCTTCTTCCTTCTTTGGAGCCGTCTTTTTAGGCAAAACGTTGATCTTTTTGGCGTCGATCACCTTTTTGGTGACCAGCATGTTGTGGACAGTCCCTGAAGCCTGCACACCCTTGGAAAGCCAGTGTTTAGCGGCTTCAGCGTCGACCAAAATCTCTCCCGACTTGGGGTTGTAGGTACCAAGCTGGGCAACGAAATTATTGCTTTTAACACTCTCGCGTTTGTCGACCACAATAATACGATACGACGGATCGTTTTTGCGGCCTACACGCTTTAGACGCATCATTAACATAAGTGGCGCTAGACTACCAGAAAGGGTCGAAGTAGTCAAACGAAATAAAAAGGCCCAGTCCCTTGCGGAACTGGGCAGTTTGGGGCACCGCACCGGGGGGTGCGGTTGATGGCTTGCTTGAGAGAAGCAGGCCAACGCTTACACTATAGCACTAGAAAAAACGCGCGCAAGTGGTATACTGCGCCGCGTGACTACGCTACATACCGTCGCTGGACCCATCATGATCCGCGGCAAGGGCACCGGCTTCCTCGCCCACCCTGATCTTACCCAAGATATTGTTATTGAACGCGACCGCCTGGGCCTCGCGCTCGATGGCGATATTGTCGAAGTAACCTATACCCCGCCACAGGCTGGGCAGCGGGCAGAGGGGACAGTGGTAAAAGTGCTCGAGCGCGTCCACCGTGAGCTTATCGGTATTGTGAAAGAGCGCACTCCCGGTGATCGCACGAGCCTCTATCTCCAGCCCGATAATCACCGTATCCATGTCCGCCCTACCCTCCCCGCTGAAGCCGCCGGAGAGACAGGCATGAAGGTCGTAATCACACTCACCGACTGGACTGACCCCAAGCAAGAACCCAAAGCCTCTATCATTGAGATCTTGGGACGCTCAGGTGATCATGAGACAGAAATGCGCGCCATCATTCGCGGTGGCGGGTTTGCCGTCGACTTTCCGGCAGAAGTAGCCAAAGCAGCCGAAGATATCCACGCGCGCCGCGACGAAATTTTCCGTGAAGCGCTCGCCGATCCACAGCGCCGCGATCTGCGCGACGTCACCACTATGACCATCGACCCCGCGGACGCAAAAGACTTTGACGACGCCTTATCGGTCCGCACCCTCCCTTCGGGCAACATCGAGGTCGGTATTCATATCGCCGACGTCTCCCACTACGTGCGCGACGGCGAGCCGATTGATAAAGAAGCACAGGAGCGCGGCACCTCGGTCTATTTAGTAGACCGCGTCATTCCAATGCTTCCCGAAGTGCTCAGTAATGACCTCTGTTCTCTACGACCAAACGAAGATCGCCTCGCCTTCTCAGCCATCTTTGAACTCACTCCCAGCGCAGATATTGTGAACGCCTGGTACGGACAGACCGTCATCCACTCCAACAAACGTTTTAGCTATGAAGAAGCGCAGGAAGTCCTCGACCGTGGTGAGGGACCTTTTCATGGTGAGCTCACGACGCTCATGACCCAAGGACGCCTTTTACGCAAAGAACGCTACCGCGAGGGCGCGATTGCTTTTGAACAGCCCGAGGTGAAATTTGAGCTCGACGAGCGCGGCGCCCCCATTCGCGTCTATACCAAAGTCCGCACCGAGACCATGATGATGATCGAGGATTTCATGCTGCTCGCCAACCGTGAGGTGGCCACCTACATCTACGACCTTGCCAAAGACAGCGGGCGTGACCTCGCCTTTATCTACCGCATCCACGACACACCCAACCCCGACAAAATCGAAGGGCTCTCGCTGTTTCTCAATGCCCTGGGCTATGAGTTCGAAACTCACAAAGGGGTCGTCACGGCGAAGAATGTTAATAAGCTCCTCGCTGAAGTGGAAGGCAAGCCCGAAGCAAACCTCATCAAAACCGCCACCATCCGCAGCATGGCGAAGGCAGTCTACTCGACGCGCAATATCGGCCACTTTGGTCTCGCCTTTAAGTACTACACACACTTTACTTCCCCGATTCGTCGCTACCCCGACCTCATGGCCCACCGTCTTTTGCGCCGCCATCTCGACCATTCGGGCATCAAGGGTGGTGAGCTCGCCCACTATGAGAAACTTGCTATTCAATCGTCACAACGCGAAGCGGAGGCTGTCTCTGCTGAACGCGACTCGATTAAATTCAAACAGGTCGAGTACATGCAAAATCGCATTGGCCACACGTTTGATGGCGTCATTACCGGCGTGAGCGACTGGGGTGTGTACGTACAAGACAAGGCTTCGCTGACTGAAGGAATGGTGCGCCTGGCTGCCATCAAGGGCGACTACTACGAGCACGACCCCAAGAACTACCGTGTGAAGGGACAAAAGACCGGCAAGATTTATCGCCTTGGTGATGAGATAAAAATCAAATTAGTGAAGGTACTCAAGGATGAGCGACAACTTGATTTTGAATTAGTGGCGTAACCTACTTAGGCACCTTCACGTCGCGCCTCGGGCACGTGTTCACGGTTCTCTTGATGGAGAACCATGCCCCTCTGCTCGATACACCGAAAATCACCGCGATCCTAGGATCGCGGTGATTTTCGGTGTATCTGCGCAAGGCCCTCATCACAACATGAAGGTACTTGAGTCTATTATGAAATAGTTATGCGTTTTTATTTTAAAATCCCCCACAGACATTTTTGAAACTCGCGCAGAGCAAAAAGCCTGGTCTTTCGGTAGAAAGTTTTTGCTCGAGCGGGAGCACGACCGGTACTGGACCAGGCGATGCGTGTTCAAAAATGTCTGTGGGGGATTTTACAAAGCGTTTACTTCGCTACCGCCAGCGCTTCTTCAAGCCGCACCGAGAGGAGTTTTGAGACGCCGTCGCTCCCCATCGTGATGCCATAGAGAATACTGGCGCGACTCATCGTCTCGCGGTTGTGGGTAATGAGAATGAGTTGACTCTTTTTCGCCAAGGCCTCAATGAGGTCGCCGTAGCGGCGACTATTGGCTTCATCGAGGGCAGCGTCGGTTTCGTCGAGAATAATAAAGGGTGGCGGGTTGACCTGGCTCATCGCAAAAATAAGTGCAATGGAGGTGAGCGCCCGCTCACCGCCCGAGAGCATCTCGAGGCCCTTCACCCGCTTATTAGGAAGCTTTACATTGAGCTCGATTCCAACATCGTTCTCGTCGGGCTCGTCATCCGCTAGCTGCTCCTCTTCATCTTCAGCTTTGGCCCGCACTTTTGGCTCTACGCGGGTAAGCGACGCTTCCCCACCGCCAAACATGAGGGTAAAGAAGGTATTAAACTCGACCGAGATTTTATCGATACCAGCAAAAAACTGTTCGTGGAGTTCAGCGGAGAGCTCAGTGATAAGAGCCGACAGTTTTTCCACCGAGGAAGTGAGGTCAGCCAGTTCGCGCGCCAGAAATTCGTCACGCTCTTTGGCTTCCTGCCACTCCCGCATCGTGTCGTCAGTAGCACCTACACCAAGTTCCTCAAGGCGAATCTTGAGCTTTTCGAGCTCGTGCCGGCGAGTACGCTGGATATTTCGATCTTCGGCTGCCATTGCCTCAGGCGAAACTTCCCCACCATCCACCATAAGGGGCACTTGATAGTACTGCATGACGGCACGGCCAAGGAGCGCCACCCCTTCTTCGAGCTCCCGCTTAAATTCCTCGCGATCGCGCGCGAGGCCTTCGAGCTCGCGGTCGATGCGCTCGACCTGGGCTTCGAGTGTACGTTGTTCGCCCACCAGCCGAAACACCTCACGCTCGGCCTCGCGCGCACCGGCAGCCTCCGTTTCGAGGTTTTGCCGCACGGTTTGATAGGCTGCTTCAGCGGCCGCTTCGGCGGCTTCGGCTTTGGCCATTCCGTTGCGTAAATCGGCGATGCTACGCTCAAGCTCCCCACGTTCGCGCTCATGAGCCTCCAAATCATCAGTAGCCGACGGTGCACGTTCCAGGAGAATACGCAGTTTGCGCACCACGTCGGTGAGGGTGCGCTTCAGTGCCGGCAAGTCGTCACGGCCCACCGCGTCAGTCACTTGGGCTTCGATAGCTGCTACCACCCGCTCGAGCTCACTGCGGGCAATCGCCGGGCCGCCGGTCTCTACTCGCCGCGCCCGTTCCTCGAGCCGCCGCGCTACGTACGAAAGCTGTCCTTCCAGTTTTCCTAGTTCATGCAGCACTCCCTGCCGCTCTTTTGACGCTGCGCGCCAGCGCTCTTCGGCTGCTACCACCTCTGCGCTTTTGCTGTCACTCCCTTCTGCCTCACGCAGAGTTGCCTTGGCCTCCGCGAGCGCTTTTTTTACTGCCTCGAGTGCCGCACCGGGTTCGCGCCGCTGTGCGGTGAGACGGTCGTAATGGACCGCGATATACGTATCTTCACGACGCAAATACTCGACGTAGGCTGCGCGCAGCGCCTTTTGTACTTCGAGCGATTTTTCAATTTTCTGTACCTGCTTCTCGAGGTAACGTAGGTGTGGTGCAGCTTCACGCCGGAGTGATTCCACGTGGGCAATATTCTCGCGTGTCTTGTCGAGTTTACGCTCGGCTTCTTGTTTTTTGAGTTGGTAAACCTTGAGCCCCAGGGCGTCCTCAATCATCTCACGACGCTCGCGCACGCTTGCTGAAAGGATGCGGTCGGCTTCCCCCTGGCTAATGATGTGGTGACCGGTCGAGCCAATATTGGCCGAGGCCAAGAGCTCTTGAACGTCTTTAAGACGCACGGGCGAGCCATTTAAAAGGTAGTCGTTTTGGCCGTCACGATGGACTACGCGCTCTATGCGTATTTCATCAAAATCGAGTGGGAATTGCCGCTTACTATTATCCAACACCACCTCCACACTAGCCCGGTTGCCGCGCGAGACACTCTCGCTACCGCCCCAAATCAAGTCCTCACCACGCCGGCCGCGCATCGACTTTACCGACTGCTCACCAAGGACAAAGCGAAATGATTCAGCGACGTTACTCTTCCCCGAGCCGTTTGGACCAACGATACCAGTAATCGGTGCAGAAAACTGGAGCTCGCCTTTTTTAGCAAACGACTTGAAACCATTTATCGTCAGAGCTTTGAGGTACATAGTGGCTACCAACAAGCTGCAGTGCGGCTAGGCGATGACAAAAAGTACGTGCGCGCCTCAGGGGGTGTACTAGCGCACTGACTACTTTGCGCCCGTGCAAATGGATGAGTCTTGTCGTATACCAAAAGGCTTTCAACTGACAAGTTGTACATGATTGCGTACATTGTCCCTACTGCATCGGTCCGATACAGTAAACCTCTTCCGGCGAGCGTGGACGGTCGTGGATCGGTCGGTAGTTCTTCTATAAAATCTGGGACGAAGTTAATTCCATTGGCATGACCAACGATGTAATTTTGACACCCTGCTACTTGCGCAGAAGAAACCACATTGCCCGACCACCACGGCGCAACTGCCTGGTCTGACACACAGCCACGCGCCGGGTAGCGCCCGTACTTATCTTTGTACAGCTCCAGGGCCACTTGCAATTGCTTCATGTGCTCCATGCGGATCCGATCACGCGCCTGCGCGCGCGAGTTACTGAATGACGCATACACAATAGCCGCCAGGACTCCGATAACAGCAATGACCACGAGCATCTCTACCAAGGTAAAGCCAGTTTTTGTTTTTTTAAGTTTAAACATACCAATTACCAACCTTCAGCCCCAGGGGAATAGACTGCATAGGTGCGGTTTTCATTAGGAACCCCAACAACACCCGCGCAAAATGGACTTCCACCTCCGGCTGCCTGCGGTGGGCAGGGTGCAAAACGATCGTTAAATGATGCGATGTAATTACGCGACACTTCCACCGCGTCGTAGACAATCAGCTTGTAGGCCGTACGATCAGTGTCAGTGCGGTAATAGAACTGCCGTCCTTCTGCTCGCGCGGGATTGGGAAGGGATTGAATGTATGAGGGCACTAATCCGGCAATAAAGTCAGTGCCGGAAGTGCACTTCTCCGCCGCCGCACCAATATCAACTTCCCAATCAGACGGTATGCTATCGCTAGTCACCCATTCATCAGGACTACCGCATCCCTGCACTGGATACGCACCCGTCTGAGCGCGATACTGTTCAATAGCGAGCTTCAAATCGGCGAGCGTCGTCTGACGAATCTTATCGCGTGTACTCGCCCGCGACTGCTGGAAATTAACATAAATGAGCGATAGCAAGATTCCCATTATCGTAATGGCGACAAGTAATTCCACCAATGAAAAGCCTCGCTCTAGTCGAATCATACCTGCTTGCATACACCCGTATGCTACCACGCTGGCCAAGGCTACTCGGTAACCTTATTCCCCTTAACTGTCACTATCGTCTGGCTCATCAAAGAAAATACAAATGTCATCGACCAGCACGTCTTTCCGTGTATCAACATCAAGCGGTGTGGCAGCGTCCCTCCAGGTATCAAGCGTGCCATTTGGACCCACACTACACACGATACTAGGAGCCTCAGTACCCTGAGCATTGGTCACTAAATAATTGTTATCGTAGGCGTAGTAATTTCCCCACGGATCGTTTTCAGGTAAGCGAGTACCCGTTACACCATTAACATCAGTAGCAACATCAGTCCAGGCAGCTCTCCACGCAGCCTTAGTAGACTCGCTAGGTGCAGGATCGGCCCACCCACCCCAACCACACAAAGAACAATGATCACTCCCTGGTGGCATACGACCCGTTTCGTTGCGATACAAACGAAAAGCTTGTTCAATGTTTTTTAGCTCTTCGGTAGCGCGGGCAATCTGGCTCTGCTCCCGCGCATTACTTAGATTCACTATAACAATAGACGCCAGTATGCCGATAAGAGTTACAACGACAAGGATTTCAATTAAGGTAAATCCACCGGCTGTGGGACTGCGCTTAAGGTGGCAAATGGGGAAAGTTAACTGCATATAACATCAGTAGTATGTCTCAAACCGCGGACTCGCACGATATTGGCGTTATTTTCCTGAGATATAGTGGTAGTGGCTTTGTTCGACCAATTCATAAACACATTAAGAGAATCAGCTCTGGCGTCCGGAGGGTTTGGGTGAAGGCAAGTCACTGTTCCGCTAATGCTTCGACAACCACCAGAATTGCCGGTATCTCCATCAGCCAAGACAGGGGCAAATCCTCCCCATACGGCATAGCTTGTCTCAAAACGATCATTAGTAAGAGTACCTTCTGGATGACAATCATCCGCTGTAGTGATCATTGCCGCAGTGCCTCCTGAAGGGCGCGCTCCGCACAATCCTACAATACGAATATCTATATTTGAGCCGAGTTCATCTGGTTTTACATCACAACTTTTTAGAGGATGACTTACTGACACAACCTCACTCTCCACCGTATTCATCGCAATGATTTTGTAGACGGTACCTTCAGCATTGGTCATATAGGCATACCCTTCCCCGGAGCCGCGCGCCGGATCACTTGGAAGACGATCCATGAAATCAGTAAACCATCGACCGTTCGCACCTACTATGTACTGGGGTGTCCGGGTAGCTGTAGCGCCAGTTGTAAAACACTCATGGGGACCCAGAATTTCTCCGGCCCATTGCGGAGCAACTCTTGGCGGACTGCCACATGCTTCCGGATATCGACCATGCCGCTGCTTATAGAGCTCGACTGCCGCTTGCATCTCGCGCAAGTCAGCCTGACGTTGCGCATCACGCGAAACTCTACCGCTCTGGAGAGAGTATATGGCCACCACTGATGCCAATATGCTGATAATGGCCACAACCACGAGAATTTCCACCAGCGTAAAACCACGGTGGTAGGGTGGTAGGCCAATACGAGTAGACCGGCGGCGTAAGAACGCTTCCATACAATCAAAGTGTACCACGCACGACCCCGAGAGAGGCGGGGTCGTGCGTGCATTGTTTTCAAAATATTCTCCCTCTACTTCTATGGACAACTAACTACCACCCCTTCGCTGCAATCGCCCGTTCAGCGGCTTGCTGCTCCGCTTCTTGCTTGGAGCGCCCCTTGCCTTCCGCTACCTTCTCGTGACGTAGAAATACACCGATAGTAAACACCCGGTCGTGGTCGGGACCTTCTTGGGCCATGGTTTCGTAGGTGGGCGTGATAGAGGCCTTTTCCTGCGCTAGTTCCTGGAAACGACTCTTAGGGTCTTGCCAAAGGCGTTTATCAACAATCTCTTGCGTGTGTTTAAAGAGACGGGGCGCAATGAAGGCACGCGCTGCGGTAAAACCCTGGTCGAGATACAGCGCGCCTATAATTGCTTCAAAGACGTTCGCCAAAATATACTGCCGGGCCCGACCTTCGTCTTTGGCCTCGCCTTTCGACATGAGGAGAAACTTGTTGATGCCCAGTTCTTCCGAAGCAATCGCAAGTGACACAGTATTAACGAGCGCAGCACGAATAGCAGTAAGCTCTCCTTCAGGCTTATCTCTATAAGTAGTAAACAGAAAATCGGTGACCACGAGCTCGAGAACAGCATCGCCTAAAAACTCCAGCCGTTCGTTGTGTTCCCAAGTCGCTTCGCGATGTTCGTTAAGATACGAACGGTGAGTGACTGCCGAGAGAAGAAGGGTCGGATCATTAAAACGCGCCTCGACGAGGTCCATAAGAGCAGCGAGATCAATCTCAGGATTGCGGTCTTCCATAACAGGATAGGAGGCTAGTAACGGCAGTGAGCCTAGCACTATTTACTCTTTTTGCCAACGAGCATCGTGACGGCCTTGGTCACAATTGGCAAAATATCTTCATAGAAATTGAGCTCTAGGATGTCGGCTACTTTAAACCACTTAGCATCGTCGAGACCACCTTTTTTAGCCAACGTTACGTCTTGGTACGGGGCGTGGGCCAAGAAGTAGTGGACCTGCTTCCGCACCTTTCCTTTTTCAGGCTGCGAAGCCACGTATTCGTTGTGCCCCAGCTCCGCCTCAATGGTAACCGGGAGGCCCATTTCCTCTTTAAGGGCGCGTGTGGCTCCCTCTTCCACCGTCTCCTCCGGCTGCACCTTGCTCTTGCTGAGGGTCCAGTGACCAAAAATGTCATGGACCAGCGCCAGGTACATCACCCCGTCTTCTTCGGCGTACACCACTGCTCCAGCGAGGCGCTCGATCGGCATTTGATCAAACGGGACTTCTTTCTTCTTCCGCTTACTGATCTCTTCTTTCCCTGGTTCACCAATCTCCTTATAGACAGCACCTAGTACGCCGTTTACAAACCGGCTACTATTTTCTCCACCAAATTGCTTTGCTAGTTCAATCGCTTCGTTGATGGCCACTTTCGCCGGCACTTCACTACGCTCGGAAAAGAGGAGCTCGTAGAGGCCGAGACGCAAAATATTCCGGTCGACCGGCGAAATACGCTCAAGCGGCCACTCGGGTGCAGCCTTCGAGATCACTAAATCAAGCTCCGACTGCTTCCCTAAAATTCCATCGAGGAGCCGCTCCATAAAAGGAAAATCGGCTTTGTTAGGAGCAAACTCATTAACGTTGCGATTCAATACTTCGTTGAAAGCACTGCGATCGAGAGCACCTAGATCGCCCTCAAAGAGGGTTTGAAGAACGATGCTGCGGGAAAGGTGCCGATTCGCCATATATTAAGGATGTACCTAGCTTCTGCTGCCATCCACTGTACCACGCAGTTACGATGTCACCTACTACAATCCACAAACCCCGCGGAGAGCGGGGTTTCTTGTGAATACTTATTTCTCTTCGGTAACGGGAGACGCTTCATCCCCACGGATGATGGCCCGCTTCTCTGCGAGGCGCGCCTCACGGGCTTTCTTCTTCGCGAGGAGATCAATTACTACCCGACCCTTATAAAAACCACAACTAAGGCACATGTGGTGCGGGCGGTGCTCTGCACCACAGTTCTTGCACACCGCGAGGGCTGTCGCCTCAAGCGCGTGGTGGGAACGGCGGCTGCGGGTTTGACCGCTTGTATGACGCATTCGGACTACCATAATGGGCGCTACTATAGCAGCTTTGTATAAAAAAGCAAAGCGCCGCGGGAGGGGTTCCCCCGCGGGCGCATCGGCTGCATTCAGTCAGCCGCGAGCGGCTGTGTCTTACGTGCGACAGTGACAAGCCCCATCTCAAGAACGTACTGGGGATAGTATGCTCCCACGCACTTCTCAGTGATCATGCCGTTATCAGGAGCGTAGTGCTTCCCATGCACACAGGCATCTTTTCCTGCACGTACACAATTTCGCTGACACGGAAGACCAACTGGCGGCTCGTAATCTTGCTTAGGCACTTGGCTACCCCCCCCCTTGAAAAAATGAAAGATCGTATACCTCACTAACAAAAATCGCGAGGCCAAAGCACACCATAGTATACAAAAGCCTTCACTGTCAACCGAATGAGTGCCGTACCCAGGTGGATAATTAAACTCCTAAAACACCAACGCCGACGGGGGAATTCCCGTCGGCCATCTAATTTTGGGTTGATTGAACCCTATTGGCGGCCAGCCTCGATCGCGCGCCGACCAACCACTGGAACGGGTTGCGATTCCCAGCTGCAGCCTACGCGACACACCCCACGGCCGAAATCGAAAGGAAGGAAGCCATCACATTCGGGTGGAACCAACCCAGGTATTCCTTTCGAACAGGCAGATCCGTCGCGCGGAAACGCACACGAGCAAACGGCAGCGCACTGCTTACCAGCCGGAACAACGATCTCTCCCACAGGAACCCCCTTCCCTGAAGAACCCCTCGCGCCAACCGCGAGAATGAGGTAACCGTACTACGCCCGCTTTCCCTTCGTCAACCACCTCACGGTGTCTAACGCGCTACTAGGTTACGACAGAAGCTACGCCGATGCAGCGGAGAAAGGCCGAGGCGGCGCACCGCTGCGCAGTGCGCCGCCGTCCCATACCCCTTATGTACATCCAAGTCATACCCAGAGTACTCGCTCGACAACCGCACCATTTCCCGATCACGCGTCACCTTGGCCACGATGGACGCAAGACCAATTACCGGCTCGCTGCCATCCCCCTTGATAATTGTCTCCTGATGTACGTATTCGGGAGGTGCCACCAAACCACCGTCGAGCTTCACCAACACACCGTCAAACCCGAGGACCGACCTCGGGTTTTTTATCCCGAGGTCGGTCCTCGGGGAAATTTGTACTTGCTCCATCACTTCGCCAAGCGCTCGTTCAAGCGCAAGCTTAATAGCAGGAACGATGCCGATTTCGTCAATCACCTGCGCCGACTCACCCGCAACCCTATATATAAGCTTCCCCTGACCTTGCAAATCATTTGCATTTTTGTAAATTGCTTCCCGCCGCTTTTCCGACAGCTTTTTACTATCAGTAACTCCAGGCAACAACGTCCAATCAAAATCAACAGGAACGGCCACCACCCCGACCATCACTGGCCCCGCCAAAGGCCCCCGCCCCACTTCGTCGATACCGATGAGCCACTGCATATTGATACAATAGTAGCAAATGAAAATTACTATCATAGGAAATTGTGGTAGCGGCAAGACGACGCTCGCTCAAAAAATTAGTCAGTGTCATAAGATTCCGCATTTACAACTTGATCGACTCTGGTTTGAAAATGGCGGTCATACATTTAAACGCGACGACAGTGACGGTAGAGCTGGTGTTCGTGAAAAGATTCGTCTAGGCGTCGAATGTTTTTTAGAAAAAAATACTGACTGGGTTTCTGAGGGTTGGTATTCCAGAGTACAGCCTCTAATTGCCGAACAGGCGGACATCATTGTATTTCTCGATATACCTTTGTGGCGGAGGTTAATAAATCACGTACGGAGAGTTTTTCGAACTAACAGACATCCAGAAATTACTAGGTGGGAAGACATGAAATTTACCTACCAAATAATTAAACGAACGTTTACGCACGGTAAGGATATGAGGGAATTTGTAAAAACATACCGCTCAAAATCAATCATTCTAAAAAACTACAGGGAGGTGGACCAATATCTAAATGATCTTTCCCCCCAACGGGTGCAGTAGCGGGTGGGAAAGACATTGCACAGGACGCGCTGCCGGTCGCTCCCGATATGAAAACGGGAATGTCTCAGTCTCGATGAAGCGACCTTTTTCACGCACACGAGCGAGCACTCTCGGAAAATCGTCATTGCGGAGTAATTGATGATGGGTAATGAGCCAGAGCAGTAAAAACATCCGCCACGCTATCCCCGCGGCAGAACAGGGCGGGGCATTACGCGGGCGGAATCCGGGTGTTTTTGCTAGCAGAAGAAACGGCTCCGCCGTTACGTTTTCTTTTGTCCATTCATCCACGCCGCAGAGCGGACGTGGCATTCTGGACGGACTAGTAAAATGCGACTGTCTGAGCGAAGCGAGTTTTAGGGCTCTCCACACACGAGCGAGGGTTTACCAAAAAAAGATCATTGCGAGAAGGCTTTCTACGGTGCACAGAGCCGAATAGAAAACTGTCACTGTCTGAGCGAAGCGAGTTTGGCAGTTTTCGTTATGAGGCGACTTGCACCGGAAAGCCTGAAGCATTCTGATCTTTTTTGTAAACCTGAGTGAGTGCTATACTGTCCCGACCATGGCCGACACCTCCACGACCGACACCACGACCGACGGGAGCACCGCCACCTTCGTCCACCTCCACGTCCACTCGCACTATTCCCTTTTAAACGCGCTCCCTACCCCCAAGGAGCTCGCCTACGCCGCCAAAGGCGACGGGCAGCCGGCGCTTGCCTTGACTGATAACGGTGCCCTGTACGGTGCCATCGATTTCTACAAGGCCTGTACCAAAGAAAAGATTAAGCCGATCATTGGGCTCGACGCTCACCTCGCCCCCCGCACCCGGCATGATAAAGACACCCGCATCGACAAACCACGCTCACGCCTGGTCTTGCTCGCCAAAAACTTCGAAGGATACCAAAACCTCATCAAGCTCGTCACTCGTTCCAACATCGAAGGTTTCTACTACCGGCCGCGTCTTGATGAAGAGCTCCTGCGCGAACATCACGCGGGTCTTATCGCTATCATCCCCTCGTTTGCTGGCGAAGTAGCGCAGGCACTCAAAAACAGCGACATCGAAACCGCCGGCGCACGTCTCGACTTTTACCACACTCTCTACGGCGAGGACTGTTACCTCGAGCTCACCCACCATCCCGAAATCATGGACCACGAAAAGAACCAGGAGCGCATCATACAGATGGCGCGCGCTTCGGGGACACCGCTGGTCGCCGCCCACGACGTCTACTACTTAAAACCAGAGGACCGACTCGCTCGCGAGACGATGATAAAGATCCAAAATGGTGGTGTGGTGGACGTAAGCGCCGACCACGGCGGGGAGGAAGACTTTTCCTTCATCACGCAAGCGCGCGCTGCCGAGCTATTTGCCGAAACGCCTGACGCTCTCGCAAACACCATCCGGATTGCTGACATGTGTAACGTTGAACTCGAAATCGGCACCCACTGGTACTTCCCTAACTATATTATTGAGAGCAAACGCGAGCCCGACGACGAGCTGCGCGAAACCGCGTACGCTGGCGTCCCCTGGCGTGGACTTTCACTTGAGGACGAGACAGTGAAGACCCGCCTCGATTACGAGCTCGAAGTAATTAAAAACAAGGGCTACGCGAAATACTTCCTCGTGGTGGGCGACCTGTTGCGCGAATCGCGCGAGCGCGGCATTCTCACTACCATCCGTGGTTCGGTGGCCGGTTCGCTTACTACCTACGTCCTTGGTATTACGAATGTAAATCCCCTCGAGTACAAACTTCCTTTTGAGCGCTTTTTAAATCCAGAGCGTCCTTCAGCACCCGATATCGACATGGACTTCGCCGACGATCGGCGCGACGAAATCATCGAATACACCAAGACCAAATATGGTGCTGACAAGGTAGCGCAGATCGGTACCTTTGGCACCATGATGGCGCGTGCGGCCGTGCGTGACGTAGCGCGCGCCCTTGGTCACCCCTATACGGTCGGTGATCGTATCGCTAAACTAATTCCCCTCGGCGCACAGGGCTTTCCGATGACGATCAAGCGCGCGCTTGAGATGGAGCCGGATCTCGCCGAACTCTATAAAAAAGACGCCGAGTCGCGGGAGGTGATCGACCTGGCTAAACAGATTGAAGGTCGCGTGCGGCACCTCGGTGTACACGCCGCGGGTGTCGTGATCGCACCCGAGCCACTCGATCGTTTCGTACCGATCCAGCTCGACCCTAAAACTGGCAAATACATCACGCAGTACGAAATGAAGAGTGTGGGTGAGGACGGGGTGGGACTCCTCAAGTTCGACTTCCTTGGCATCAAGAACCTCGCCATTCTGGCGGACGCCGTGAAGCGCGTGCGCGTCATTCGAGGCGAGACCGTCGACATCGAAAATATTCCCCTCGATGACCCAAAGACTTTTCACATTCTGGCGGCCGGACAGACCATGGGTCTCTTCCAGCTCAATGGCAGTGGCATGACCGCCTTTCTCAAGCAACTCAAACCTTCGAGCATCCACGACATCAACGCCATGGTGGCACTCTACCGCCCGGGACCGATGGAATCGATTCCGCAGTACATCGAACGCAAGCATAACCCAGGGCTCGTGACCTACCTCGACCCGCGCATGGAGACCATCCTCGATCGCAGCTACGGCGTCATCACCTACCAAGATGACGTGATGACCATCGCGCGCGAACTCGCGGGCTACAGCTGGCTCGAGGCCGACACCCTGCGCAAAGCGATGGGCAAAAAGATTCCTGAGGTGATGGCGGCCGAAAAAGACAAGCTCCTCAAGGGCTTCGCTGAATTCGGTAAGCTCTCCCCTTCCCTTGGTGAAAAGCTCTGGAAGCTGATTGAGCCCTTCGCCGCCTACGGATTTAACAAGGCGCACGCTGCCTCCTATGGCCGCGTGGCCTATCAGACTGCCTACATGAAGGCCAACTTTCCGGTCGAGTACATGTCAGCCGTACTCACCGCTGACTCAGGTGACACGGAAAAGATTGCCGAGATCATCCACGAGTGTGAACGCATGGGTATCGAGGTGCTGCCGCCAGACATTAATGAATCGTTCACTGACTTCAGTGTGGTACCCGGCACGCAAACGATCCGCTTTGGACTCACCACCATCAAAAACTTCGGTGAAGGAATTGCCGAAAGTATTATTAGCGAACGAAAGGTGAATGGCCCCTTTGCTTCACTTTCCGATTTCCTCACTCGCATCCACGACCGAAACCTGAATAAGAAATCGCTCGAAGCGCTCATCATGACCGGCGCTCTCGACCGCTTCGACTCGCGCGGACGCATGTACGCCAACATCGAAACCTTGCTCGCCTTCAACAAAGACACCGTGGCGCGACGTGAGGCGTCGCAGACCTCCCTCTTTGGTGGCCTTGAGGGCAGTGTCGACAGCCTCGCGCTCGCACCATCCCCCGACGCGTCTACCATCCAAAAACTTACGTGGGAGAAAGAGCTCCTTGGCGTATACGTATCGGGTCACCCGCTCGATGCCCATGCAGCCGAGCTAGAAAAGCGTCCTCGCATAAAGGCTATTAAGGAAGATAATCGACAGGGCATCCCCGTTGTTACTGCCGGCATGGTGGCGAGTGTCCGGGAACTCCTTACCAAAAAAGGTGATCGTATGGCGTTTGTGGTTCTGGCCGATCAGACCGACGCGATCGAGATGGTTCTCTTCCCGCGCACCTACACCGAACACAAAGACAAGCTGGCCCCCGGGAGTTGCATAGCAGTGAAGGGGCGACTTTCTATCCGCAATGACGAAGCAAGTATTGCAGTAGATGTTGTGAAGGTGTTTACTGCCAATGTTGGTGTGTCGGTTGACAATACAGCTGAACCCGTTACGATGTAGCAACACAGAGATTGTGGTGGCTACCAACCGCCAGTCGCAAAGGCGACGCTTCAGAGCCTAATCTGTACAAAGCGCCGGTGGCCATGCCACACGGAAGCTCGGTGGAACCGCGGTCTATGATCGCCCGAGCAAAAAATCGACTCGTCGATTTTTTGCTCGGGCGTTTGTTGTTAAATGAGTAAACGAGCGTAGCGACTATTACGAATTTATGTCCCGATTTGCTTTTCCCTTAAGCAAATCGCTGGACGGACCAAGTCTATTATTCAACCTTCTTTATAGCTTACCCCATGTCACAATCCCTAGAAAACAAGCGCCATACTTTAGCTCACCTCCTCGCCGCTGCAGTCGTGGAGCAGTTTCCGCACGCCAAACTTACCCTCGGTCCCGCTATCGATACCGGCTTCTACTACGACATCGATTTTTCTGGCGGCCCTACCCTGGGGGATGACGGTCTTAAGGACGTGCAGAAAGCCATGAAGAAACTAGTAAACAAATGGGCTGACTGGGAACATCGCGAAGTCACCGTCGACGAGGCACGCTCGGCGTTTGCAGGCAACGAGTACAAACTCGAGCTCATCGAAGAAATCGCGGCCCGCGGCGAAGCCATTACGCTCTACACCTGCGGCGGTTTTACCGACCTCTGCCGCGGTGGCCACTGTGAGCACCCCAACAAAGACCTCGACATGGATGCCTTTAAAATCGACAAAGTCGCTGGTGCCTACTGGCGTGGCGATGAGAAGCGGCCGATGCTCACCCGCATTTACGGCCTGGCCTTCAACACAAAAGATGAACTGGATGCCTACCTGCATCACATCGAAGAAGCCAAAAAGCGTGACCATCGTAAACTAGGTAAAGAACTTGATCTCTTTACCTTCTCCGACCTGGTAGGCAGCGGTATGCCGCTATGGACCCCGCGCGGCAACATCGTGCGAAATGCGATTATCAACTACTCGCGGGAACTCAACGAGAAACTCGGTTTTGGTGAGGTTCATACTCCCAACATCAATAAAGCTGAGCTCTTTAAATGTTCTGGGCACTACGATCAATACAAAGAGGATATGTTGTCGGTGCGCTCGCAGTACGTTGAGGACGAAATGTTTCTCAAACCGATGAACTGCCCACAGCACACCCAGATCTACGATTCGCGACCACGCAGCTACCGCGACCTGCCTATCCGCTACAGCGACTTTGCGAACCTCTACCGCGACGAGCGCCCTGGTGAGCTCTCTGGCCTCACTCGCCTCCGCGCTTTTGCGCAAGACGACGGCCATATCTTCTGCCGAGAAGCACAAGTGAAGGACGAGCTGGTTAAAGTACTCGAGGTCGTAAAGGAAGCACTCGCCACTTACCAAATCGGCTACTGGATTCGTCTATCGCTGCGTGACCCTGAAAACAAAGAAAAGTATCTTGGCACTGATGCCGACTGGGAACGATCCGAGCGAGAACTAGAGGAGGTAGTGAAGCAAGCTGGCGTTGAATATAAACCAGTTACGGGTGAAGCAGCCTTCTACGGTCCCAAGCTCGACATTATGGCGGTCGACGCACTCGGTCGGCAATGGCAAATTTCTACTATCCAAGTGGACCGCATCCAGCCCGAGCGTTTTGACCTGACGTGCACCAACGAAAAGGGGGAGAAAGAACGCGTAGTGATGATTCATCGCGCTCTTATTGGCTCGCCCGATCGTTTTTTGGGTATCCTTGTCGAGCACTACGCCGGGGCATTCCCGCTCTGGCTCTCGCCTGAGCAAGTGCGGATCATTCCGGTAGCCGATAGCCATAACGAGTATGCCCAGGGTGTCTATCAAGCCCTGAAGGCCATCGGTATCCGCGTTACCTTTGATAGTGATAACGAATCGCTAGGCAAGAAAATCCGCTCCGCCAAGCAAGCCAAACTTCCCTACTTCGTCGTGATCGGCGACAAAGAAGTGGCGGCCAAAACGCTCACCCTCGAGAGTCGCGACGGCACCTCAGAGGAAACTACCCTCGATAAACTGGGGAACCACCTCCTCGCAGAAATCAGTGTGCGGAAATAGTTATTCTGCAGCTTGGATAACTTCGAAAGTGTCGCTTACCGACACGAATTTTTGAGCAAGGTCGATTAGATTCTGGTCAGCTTCTGTGTATATTGGCCGACAGTCACGATAGGTTGGATTAGGGTCACACTCAAAATCATCCGGCTGGATAGTCAGTGTGGCCACAATTTTGTACCGTTGACCTGCACGAGGAACAAGCCAATTGGTAAGTGGTTGTTGGTAATTGTACGTTTCCTGTGTTTTCTTGAATTTAAAACCGTCGCCAATTGCAACGAAGGCGTCATTCTGCGTATGCTGAAGAAAATTAGTGGAGCTCGCTGGGTGAATGTTAAACGTAACGTAAGAGTACGCTTCAGGAAATTCTTGCTTTATTTTTTCACTGACTGTCCAAAAAAGATCAATTGATTTCCCTTTGACTGTCCCATCATCCAAGCCAACAACTTCAAAAGAAGCTAGTAACGGTTCAAACGGGGTGTTGTTTGATTTTGTATCAACCGTGTTCTCCGCATTGGAAGTTGTCGCATTAGTCTTTACATTCAACTCGGGTTTATTTTGGGAGCTGGTGGCAATGTGTGAATTATCACTATTACCAGTCGTATTAACCGCTTGGGTATCTTGTTTACTAAAATTAAAGCCGAACCAAAACCCCACAAATGGCAGCG
Organism: Minisyncoccota bacterium; assembly: GCA_022841645.1. Lineage (GTDB taxonomy): Bacteria > Patescibacteriota > Minisyncoccia > Phycocordibacterales > UBA918 > OLB19. The sequence goes on along the minus strand of JALHRC010000001.1, from coordinate 27,840 downwards.
CAATGAATACAATCGCGGCCGTAATTTTCGAAAGCAGTGTAACTTTGTTGAGCGGTGCGTGCCAAGGTTCGGCGACTGGTGCGGGGTTAGAGTTTGGTGATGGTTCCATATAATTTTATTGATACTTTGAGTATACAACAGGGCAGCACCATAGGTGCCGCCCTGTTAACACTACTCATCTTTCGTTTTTTGCTGCAAATACCGCTTCCCTTTCAGTTTCTCAGGCAAGTAGCCTTTCTCATGGGAAAAACCGGCCTCCCACTTTTGCCCTTCGCCATACCTGAGTTCCTTCATGAGTTTGGTTGGTGCATTACGCACGTGAAGCGGGATCGGTAAGTTACCGTGCGCTTTTACGTCCGCAAGCGCAGCGAAGTATGCGTCGTAGGAGCGACGGTCTTTCTTTGATTGTGCGAGATAGGCAGTGCCGTGGGCGAGGTTGATCTGCGCTTCAGGGTAGCCGATGATTTCCACCGCGCGAAAGACTTCGTTTGCGACTACGAGCGCCGTCGGCTGCGCGAGGCCAATGTCTTCGCTTGCAAATACCACCATCCTTCGCGCAATAAACTTGGGGTCTTCACCAGCGTCGACCATACGCGCGAGGTAATAGAGCGCGGCGTCAGCATCCCCAGCCCGCAGACTTTTTATGTACGCTGAGATGGTGTTGTAGTGTTCTTCGCCCTTTTTATCGTAGCGTAGGTGCTTTGACTGGACGGTATTCTTAAGCGAGTCGAGCGTGACTGTGCCATACAGCTCCTGTGCGGCATCAAGTACCGTGAGCATTTGCCGCGCGTCACCTTCGGCGAGTGCAATGAGCCACTCGGCCGCCTCCTTAGGCACGTCATATTTGGTGCGCTTGAGAATCGTCTTCATATCTTTCTCTGTAAGTTCTTGAAGTACGAACACGCGACAACGCGAGAGAAGCGCCGGTATCACTTCAAACGACGGATTCTCGGTAGTCGCTCCCACGAGGGTGAGCGCACCCATTTCTACATACGGTAACAGAAAATCTTGTTGGGCTTTATTAAAACGATGAATCTCATCGAGGAATAACACCTTCGGCCGACCAAGACTGCCAGCTTCGATGATCTGCCGTATATCGTCCTTCCCGGCCGAGACCGCTGACAGTTCAAAAATCTGAGCACCTAAGGCATTGGCGTAAATACGCGCCAGCGTCGTCTTGCCACTTCCTGGCGGTCCCCACAGAATAAACGAAAAAATATGCTTCTTCTCGATTGCTTCGCGCAGGGGTTTGCCCTTCCCTACCAAATGCTCCTGACCGATGTAGTCTTTGAGGGTTTTGGGGCGCAGGCGCACGGCGAGGGGTTCCATAGCGCCTATTCTATACCCGTACAAAAAATAAGCACCTCGCGGCACCCTTCATACGGGATTCAACAACTGGCAAAAGTCGATGAGATGCGCGAAGCACGAGTGAGAAAATACGAGGCGTACTTTGACGTACGATGAGTGTTTTCGAATGAAGTGCGACAATGCAGCTCGCGACTTTTGCCAGTTGTGCTATCCGCGGACTTTGATCGCCTTCATAATGGCAGTCTTGACCGCCTCAGCTTCATCAGTGTAGGTACCATCAAGCGCACTCGTGAGCGCTACCGTAATAGCCTTAATAGTGTCAGTTGAAATGTTGGCCGTCACCTCCTTGAGAAGCGCTGACGTGTTGGTGTCTTCGCCACCGCGACTGCGATAGAGCGCATCAAAGTCGGCCACTGCGTCAGCCAGAGCAAACATCGGTCGATGGCCAATGAGGCCGTAAGCGGCACTCAAGTTTCCCGCCGCCACCATTTCTGCCAGTGAACCGGTACCGGCCGGCACCACGGTGGGCACATAGGGTGCCTCATCTGAGGCGGCCATCGGCACAGCCATACACTCTACACACACTTCACGCATGCGTGCTTCACTCACGACCACCCAGCCGTCTTCCGACGGATAACGCTGCTTGGCGCTTAGGAGTACGCTTTTCATCAAGACCTCGGGCGAAACACCGCGCGGTATTGTGGCGATAAAGTGACGCAGGGCGTCGGTCGACAAGAGCACGTGCGCCTGATGGGCCTGTGCTTCCAGGTCACGAGCGAGCTCGGCCTCCGCATCAGCGGCGACTTCAGTAACATGTGCGGCCGCTTCGTCGGCGTAGCCAACTACGGGCAAGTTGTCGGGGACACCAGGGTCATTAAAGTGCTGTACATTCGCTGCGCGGGCTGGCGGCATGACCACCGCAGGAAACAAATCAGGACGCTCCATTACCGAACGATGGGCTGGCGAAAGCGCCGGCGTCTCTTCTACCACCGCGGCCGTAGTGAGGGTGACGTAGCGGCGCATCGTGAGACGATAACTTACGATCACTGAAAACAGCGTAAGCAGAGTGTAAAAAATAAACGTCATAAAAGCACCCTGACCAAAGGCACCCGCAAGAAGGAGGGCGATACCAACACTTCCTACCACCGCGGTAGTGGAAAGTGTCTGCAAGGCGGCAACAAACGAGGTAGACATAAATGAGTGATTATGAGATGGGGGTGCTAGTACGCAACACTGCTTCAACGATGTAACGATCGTCGCTCGTGCCAAAGCTATTGCAGGTCGCGAGCGTCAGACGCGCACCGGCAGCGGTAATCTTTACCTCGGTGTCGGTGGCGCGGGCTTTATAGACGCGCTCTACCTCATACACGTACTCCATGTCAGACGAACGCACGCGGATAGTATCGCCCCAGACGAGGTTTTGGATACCATTAAAGGCTTTAAAGTTTTTGTTGTTTACTACCGGCAAGTAGCTCGAGTGGCCCAAGATAAACATGGTACCTTCAGTCGCAAACGTAGCCGAGTCAGGATGACGCACTACCCCTTCAAGGAGAGCAGCATCGAGATCACTAATGGCGCGCGACTCCGGATTAAGGACCGTCACTTCGCGGTCGAGTTTATCAATAGTAAGGGTGAGGGGGAGCGGATCGACATTTTGTGGGAGCTCTGGCTCTTCTACTGGTTCAGGAAACTCGACCACCATCTCGGTAGCAGTAGGCAAAGGCTCGTCCGCGATTGGTGTTTCCACCACCGCAGTCGGCGTCAGCGAGAGCGCCAAGAAGACAATCTGCGTCAGTGTCATGACCAGAAAGAAGACAAATAGAAACGCCATGCCACGACTGCGGACGACCGTACTGAAGGCGGGACTCACGGAAATAAAATTTGACATAGCAAAAATATCCTTCTATGATAGCATACTTTAAACAAAAAGTCAATATACTCCCTCTAGCACGGCTGTCGCGCCTTTTATTGACATTTCCACAGATAAGGGGTAGCGTTTCATTATGACAACTCACACTCCCGAGCCAACTACTGGCCCCGCAACCCCCCCGCCCCAAAAGACCCTTAATGCGCTTGTTATTATTGGCTTTATTGTCGCAGCGCTCCTCGTAGCGTGGCTGTCAATTATGGCAGTTCGGCTGCTTCCTAGTGCTTTTTCGTACCTAGCGAACTTGGCTGAGAGCCTGCGCGGCCCTCAGAGTGACACGTTAGTAGTGAACGTAACCCCGAGCGAAAGCGCCACAGATGAGGTAACGCTGAGCTGGGAGAAAAGTGGCCGCAGTGGCACCTACACCTTCACCCACAGCTGCACGCCCGACGTCACCGTTGAACTCCTGACCGACGACGTGGCGCGCGAGGTACGGTGCGATGTTGGGTACAGTGTGGGCGACGTCGACAGCATTCGCCTCCGTATCACAAACAACAGCGATCAGACTGTCGTCCTGCCCTACGCAGTCGCCTTTTTTGGCACCAACGATACCACCGCGCGCGTCAACGGCGAAGGTGAGCTGGCAATAGCGCCAAAACCAGGAGCCGTGACTCCACTACCGGTGGTAGTGGTGGAAACCCCCACACCCGAGGTCACCACTCCGACACCGACTACCCCCGTCACGCCCACCACTCCCGTAGCACCCCGACCAGTCGTACAGTACGTGACCTACAGTTACTACCCAACCTCAAACCCACAGGGTAACGTCGACCTGGGCGTACGTTTCGTAGGGGCCGGTACTATCAGCAACAATGGCATCTTTGTAAACCGCGGCAGCCTCCTTTCGGGCGAACAGAACGCGGTACAGATCGAGGTGCGCAACTACGGCAGCAAAACTTCAGACCGCTTCGACCTGACGGTTGAGTTGCCTGATGGCTCAGAGTACGAGGCAGAGGACGTAGCCGCACTCAAACCAAGCGAGCGCGCCATTTACACCCTGCGCTTTACCCTTCCCCGTAACAACAGTCGAGTGGAAACGCTCCGAGCACGTATTGAATCGTCCGAGGACCGCAGCAGTGGCAACGATAGCTTTTCACTACAGCTGAGCGTCCTCCGCTAGAAACTGCGCATACAAACAAAACCGCCGGGAGCCCTTGGGCTCCCGGCGGTTTTGTTTGTAGTTGGACTTCTTAAATATCCAAATTCGCCATCTTGGCGTTGCTTTGGATAAATGATTTACGACTCGCTACGTCAGTCCCCATGAGAATGTCGAACACCTTATCGGCCATCTGACCGTCATCAATGGTGACTTGCTTGAGGACACGATGTTCTGGATTCATGGTGGTCTCCCATAGCTCGTCGGCGTTCATTTCACCAAGACCTTTATAACGCTGAATACGGACCTTGGTATTTTTCTTAGTGGCCACCGCTTCATCTTCCGGTTCTTCAGCCTCGTCATCACCTTCTCCCACTTCGACATTTTCTTCTACACCTAGCTCCTTAAGCACCATGAACTTTTCCGGGTCGCTAAAGGCATAGCGAATCTCCTTTCCCTTCTGGATTTTATACAGTGGGGGCTGAGCGATATAGATGTAGCCGGTATCAAGGAGCGGGCGGAAGTAGCGGTAAAAGAGCGTGAGGAGCAGCGTGCGGATGTGTGCACCGTCAACGTCGGCATCGGTCGCGATAATGATTTTGTGGTAGCGCAAGCGGCCGATATCGAAGACGTCGCCAATGGCGGTACCAAGTGCGATCACGAGATTTTTGATCTGCTCGGAAGCGAGCATTTTATCGATACGGGCCCGTTCGACGTTAAGAATCTTGCCGCGCAGCGGCAAGATAGCCTGCGTTTTACGATCGCGGCCCATCTTAGCAGAACCACCGGCCGAGTCTCCCTCTACGATAAACAGCTCCGAATCTTCAGCGCGCTTGGACTGACAATCAGCCAGCTTGCCGGGAAGCGACAGGCCTTCAAGCGCACCCTTGCGCAGCACACTATCTTTAGCAGCCTTCGCGGCCTTGCGCGCCTTCACGGCCAAGATAACTTTATTGATGATCTGCTTGGCGTCGTCGGGGTGCTCCTCAAGCCACTCATTAAACGCTTCGCCGAATACGGATTCAGTAGCACTACGCGCTTCGACCGAGCCAAGTTTGGCTTTTGTCTGGCCTTCAAATTGAATTTCTGGCATCTTAATCGAGACCACGGCGGTAATACCTTCAAGGACGTCGTCGCCCGTAAAACCAGCGTCTTTATCTTTCACCGAAAAGAAGTTGTTCTTTTTGGCGTAATTATTGAGCGTACGGGTAAGCGCGGTTTTAAAGCCGGTGATATGGGTGCCGTGCTCGGGGTTGTAGATGTTGTTTGCAAACGCCGAAATGCGTGGACTAAGGTCATCGACGTACTGCAGCGCCACTTCGACTGAGAGCACGGCACTGTCAACGTTATTTTTCTCGACGTAGAAAATATTTTTATGAATCGGCTTCTGGTACTGGTTGTTGAAAGCCACCAATGATCGCAGACCCCCTTCGAAGTAAAAGTGCTGGTGCGGTACCTCAAGTGCCAGGTCAGAGAGATACTGCACGCCACGCATGTCGAGCTTCTTCTGAGCCTTCTCGTCGAGGTCGCGCGCATCAATGACCGAAAGCCGCATGGCCTTCACGAGATACGCCTGCTGACGCAAGTGCGACACAATACGCTTCCAGTCAAAAACTATTTCTTTAAAAATTGATACATCGGCCTGGAAAGTGATGATGGTGCCCTGCTGCTTGCTGTCACTGACCTTCTTTACCTTCGACTTTGGCTTGCCGATGTTGTACTCCTGAATGTAGTAGCCGCCATCGCGGTGCACTTCGGCAATTACGTGGGTCGAGAGTGCATTCACTACCGAGACGCCCACCCCGTGAAGACCACCCGACACTTTGTACCCTTCCCCACCGAATTTACCACCCGCATGAAGCGTGGTCATGATGGTCTCAAGAGCAGAAACTTTTGTCTGCTTGTGCATGTCGACCGGGATACCGCGACCGTTGTCCGCTACGCGGATGTAGTTGTCGGGGAGAAGCGTGACTTCAATGCGGTCGGCAAAGCCACCCATCGCCTCGTCGCGTGAATTATCAAAGACTTCCCAAATAAGGTGATGAAGACCATCGGGACCAGTAGTGCCGATGTACATGCCCGGGCGCTTGCGCACCGGATCAAGACCCTCCAGGACCGAGATCGCCGAGGCGTCATAGTTACTCTTTTTCTCTGCCATGTCCGAAAATTACCGTGCTAAAAATACGCTAAATACTCCGGTATTATAGCATATTTCGTCACCCACTGCCCTCCCCTGTCTAGGTAAAAGGCCGTATAGTTTGCTACTATAGACAGACTATGGAACCACTAACAAACCTCCTTGGGAAAGATACGGAAGTAGTAAGAAAACGGCTAGAGACAGGCAAGGGAATACTAGTGGTAATAAGCAGCAGCGACCAGCGGCGGCGAGCGCTCTTTTCCGCTCTCGCCCACACACTTGCGGCCGGGCTTAAAAATGATCTTGGTGAGGACCTAGCTGCGGTTGCATTCGTAGCAGCGGTGTTTATCGACAGCACCCTACCTCCAGAGCTACCAACATCAATCCTCTACTCAGTAGTAGCCGAAAACGCCCCTGACGCAACCTTAGCCGCGATCCGCGCCGGAACGCGTCATGATCCGTTTGCACTCTTGGTTACCACCGTTACCGACACCGGCATCATGGAGCAGCTATGTCGACAATCATCTATGCACCTCATCATTGTTGGAATTGACGGTGCCACCTATCCCAACGTTCTCACAACTGCCTTAGAGTCGACTGAAACGACAGTACCAGTTCTTCAACTTGTTGACGATGGCGCAGCGTGGCATCTTGGGTAACAAACATCTACCCCAAGAAGAGAGGGGCTTTAATGTACTATAATAAATACGTATTTATTGGGGTGGGTCTTTTAGATAGCATGCAGCATCTGCCCCATCCCTGATTCAAGAACGTGTCCGCGCTCAAGGGGAATCCAGAAACATTCAAAACGGGTTGGTGGTCGTGTGCCGTCGTAGTCTTCTTGCCTCTGACTCCTCTCCATCTCTTAGGGTATCGGTCGGCACCTGTATCCCGACCTTTTCGCATAAATAATTAACATGCCGAAAAACGTGGGGGCCTTCGTGCACAACGTAGACAACGACTTTTTTTAATAACTATGCTCGTTGTTGGCGTCATTATCAACAACGCCAATTGCACGTAAGTAACCGCTCTAAAATAAAGTACGGGCTTTAAAAACCCTCTGAACGTAACTTTGCTCGCGTCAAAGGACCAAAATATCCTGTAGCAGGCAGACCCACTGAACGTTGATATTCAGCAACCGCCATCGCTGTAAACGAGTCGAATATGTCCCCGGTATCAATACGCAGTAGTCGCAGTGCGCGCGGACCGCGATTCGCACGAATCAAAATCTCTTTCAAATCACGCACCAATGGTCCCCTCATGCCAGCCTCAAGGTCACTGTTGGGTACTGGATTTAATCTCGACACTAAGAGGACTGTAGTGCTCGCTTGTGTAACTGCACCGTTGGTAAGTACAGTTCCTCGATTTTGGAGCAGGAGTAAAATTAGCTGAATCAAAAGCTGACGAGCGGCCTCATCATTGCTGAGGGAGGTGATGGGTATAGTGCTACCAACCAATTGCGGAGCAACGGGGAGAACTAGTGTGGTGGTTGCCATCACCGCCGGAGTTGTTGGAGCTGTTGCTATGTTTGAACGAGAGCGACTTCTACCACCCCCTCCACCTCCCCCAGATGAAGCACAGGCGCTCGTGGTAAAGATAGTATCGCTTCCATACGCAGTACCGACATCATTGGTAGCATAGGCGGTGAAATGGTAGGTGGTGTTGCAGTTAAGGTTAGAAATATCTGCCAAAAAAGCTCCGGTCGAGAATGTGCCAGACTCAGTGGTAGTAGCTCCGTACGCCGCGGTAGTGCCGTAGGTAAAACCTCGAGTGGTAGGTGCAGGACTGCCGACCGCAATAATTGTGCCACCCAGACGAGCCGCGGTCCGCTCCACTAAAGACGCATCGCCCGTAGTAACAGTGGGAGCAGTATCAATTACTGAACTAAACGTATAAATGTAGCCCCCCGCTCCTTCTTCTCCAAAGTAGTCAATGGCAGCGACTTTGGCACCATTTGCGGTGACTGAAATGCCATACCAGGGTCTTTCTCCCGCTTCGATGGCTGCAGACCATGTGGCACCGCCGTCATCACTGGTGTAAATATACCCGTCACTGTCAGCAGCTGCAATAAATTCAGCATCTGCGGAAACGGTTACCGCGAGCCATCCTCGAGCCCCGGCATTGGTTGAAGTGGCCCAGCTCACACCACCGTTGCCAGAGATATAAATGTGGTTATTTCCGCCAACAACGGCCACCAGGCTGGTGCCGTCGGCAGACGAATCAATCTGATTCCATTGCCGAACGCCAGCCCCTGTCGAGGTTGCCCACGTGGCACCGCCATTGCTTGACGTTACAATTGGACCATTGTGCGCAGTCACCGCTACTATTGTCCCATCGTCTGAGGCGGTAATGTCGTAGCTGGAGTATTGACCAACCGCTGTTGAGGTTGCCCATGTGGCACCGCCGTCAGTGGAGGTAAGCACATAACCAGTGACACCGGAAGTGCCGAACACCGCAGCTAGTTTTGTCCCGTCTCCCGAAACCGCAACATCATTCCAGAAACGTGATCCAGCAGTAGACGCTACTGTCCACGTCGCACCGCCGTCTATGGACGTGTAAATCGGACCATTTTGCTCGGCGCCCACAATCACCGTACCATCACTTGAAGCGTCAACCGCCCGCCAGTTCCGCACGCCGGCACTGGTCGAAGTCGACCACGTGGCACCATCATCAGATGATATAAAAAGATAACCAACTCCATTTTCTACCGCAACTATTTTTGACCCATCCGACACATATACGATGTCAGACCAATCAAAAATACCCGGGTTCGTACGCTCAATCCACGCAGCCTCTACTGGCGAGGAAAACGAAATAAAAAGAGTTGCGGCCAACGTGCTAAAAAGTAATCGCGAGGGTATTTTTTTCATAGAATTACTATACCAGTTGATGTAATAACTGTCCCATACCTGATTCAAGAATGTGTCCGCGCTCGAGAGGGATCCAAAAGCACTCGAAATGAGTTGGTGGCTTTAGGCCATCGTGGTCTTCTTGGCTATGCCAGCGTTCTGGAAGAGGTGCTGTCGGTTCGGCCAAAAAATAATGACGTTCGTGTAGCTGAGCACTATACGGCAGTTTATTGTATGTGGCAGTACCCAGAAAGCGCACGATGCGGAAACAATCGTAGCCTGTTTCTTCTTGTAGTTCTCGTAGCGCACCGGACTCAGGCTCTTCACCCTCTCTTAGGGTACCGGCTGGCACTTGAATTCCAACCTCTTCGTATGAAAAATCAACGTGTCGAAAAACCAGAAGACGGCCTTCACGAACGACGTAGACAACTACTTTTTGTTTAGTAATGAGCATATAAGCTAATTAACTGAAGACAAAAACTTGTTTAGGAAAGCACGCTCTCTGGCAACAATAAAATGTCCCTCGTACTTCTTAGGTGTGCCGGACTGAATAGCGCCCAGGGCCTGCGCCGGCGACAACCACACAGTTTCCTGACCCTCCTCTATCTCGCCCGCTTCTAGCTGTGGCGCAGCAAACATACCTCCCACCCGTGCATGATAGGCGTAAGAAATGTGGAGTAAGGTGTTTCGATATTCGATTACTATGCCAAGTGGACGCACAATAGTAGCCTGCGCACCTACTTCTTCCCGCACTTCACGTACTGCAGCTTCTTCTGGCGATTCACCAGCCTCAATACCTCCACCAGGTAATTTGTAGTAACCATACTCAGTAAGGTGTTGTAGTGCAATTTCACCACGCTCGTTTTCGAGGACAACACGAGCACTTTTTCGAAGCTCATACATACCCCTGAGCCGAACTTCCCCACTACCAATACCCAGCGTGTGTTCAGTGATCTCTGCAAGTAATTTCATATGCTATTTACCGCACCCCCCACTCCTGCTTCTTGGCCAGAGTATAAAGCGCTTCCATACAACCATCGACTTCTTCACCAGTGAGGGTACGGTCTGTGGCCTGGAAGACAAGACGAAAGGCGAGGGAGGTGCGACCGTCTTTACTAAAGGTATCAATGTGCGTAAGGCGCACGCAGAGAGCGCCAGCGGCGGCGCGCAGCGCCGCCGCCACATCAGCAGCATCAGTACCTTCTGGTACCCACAGCGCAATGTCACGACTGACGGCCGGGTGGAGTGAAAACGACGCGTACCGCTTCTGTGATGGGGCGGGACTCACCTCGTAGCTGTCATGAACAGGCAGCGTGGGCAGAAGGTCAGAGAGGCGGCACTCGGCGACGCCCTGCTCAGACGTAGTCCACGACACACTGGCGCCGAGGGCCGCCGCCACTGCCGCTTTGGCATTTTCCAAAAGAGGATCATCGAGCTTAGCTTTATACTCGCTCCCACTGCGCACCGCGATACCCAGATGGTAGTACTCGGCCTCGGGCGTAAATACCGTTCCTAATTCAAACAGCTGCACGGCCGCAAGGCCCAACAAGTCACGGTTGGGAGCATTCTTAGCGAGCGCCTCGGTCAGGTTTTTAGAAAGAGCACTACGTAAATAACCCTTGTCGGAAGCCAGAGCATTCTTGAGCTTGACCACGTCTTGCTCGCGAAATGAACTGGTCATTACTTCAGAAAAACCTAGGGCGGTAAGTGCCGCGCGAATGCGCTCGGCATAGTAGTGCCGCACGTTGATGCTGGCCCCTAGTGTACCGGCAGGCGGCGTGGCGGCGACATGAGTCAAGCCGTAGAAGCGACCGATTTCTTCAACCAGGTCTTCAGGTAGCACGAGGTCATCGCGCTCAAATGGCGGCTGTACAGTGAAGGTGTCTTTTTCTACCGTGTAGTCATAACTCAGTCGTCGCAAAATATCCTCCACCAGGTTAAGCGACAACGCTAACCCCAGTACCCGATTAATTTTTAGGAGCGAAACGGAGACCACTGGACGCTCTTCTGCCCCGCCACCCACCGTGTGACGAGCTATCACCGTACCACTAGTGAGCTCAGCGAGGAGCTCGCACACCCTCCTAAGGCCACGGGGAGCAAAAGCCCGTGGGACACCATTTTCATAACGGGCCGAAGCATCAGTACGCAAAGAGTGCCGCTGTGCCGTTTTGCGCACCGCCACACGGTCAAAGTGAGCCGCCTCGATGAGAAGCGTAGTGGTACTTTCCACCACCGCCGCCCGATTCCCTCCTTTCACGCCAGCAATAGCAATTGGACTATTATCGGTACCGTCAACCACCACCATGTCAGCGGCCGACAACGAAACCTCTTCACCCATGAGGGTGGTAATCCGTTCATCAGGAGTGGCAGAGCGCACACCCACCGCGTAGCGCTCCCCCACTGTGCCAAGCTTGTCAGCATCAAAGGCATGGAGTGGCTGCCCCATTTCAAACATCACGTAGTTGGCAGCGTCCACTACGTTGTTGATCGGTCGCTGCCCAATCGCGCGCAGCCGGGCTTGGAGCCACTCTGGTGAAGGACCCACCTTTACGCCGGTCATAAGGGCGGCACTGTAGTGGTCGCACCGCGTGTCCTCGAGCGTAATAGCGATACGATCGCTATCCGGAACTGAAAGCGGGGCAGGTGCGAGAGGGTCGTGAGCTAATGGCCGATCGAGTATCACGGAAATTTCCTTTGCCACCCCACGGTGATTCATGAGCCACGCCGATTTATCGGGCAGGACTTTTATGTCAATCACCGTATCACTTCCTTCATCAATAATTTCCTCGATTTCAGACGAATGAAACGTGAGTGCATCAGCCAACTCACCCGCTTGGGGTAGCGGTTCGGCAAAGAATGTTTGGAGCCAATTGTAGGATATTTTCATAGAGAAATTGAAAAGTTATAAATGAATAATGAAAAATTCCGAAACCGATTACTTTAAGCCCCTGATGGTTCGTAATGATCCATAGACAATGCTTGTAATTTCCTTACACTCGCTAAGCAAAACTGTAATTTTGTCTGACGGTTTGCCTTTGTATGCCTGCAAAACCTCGAGCCAGTAAATTGTTTCCCTGGCAGACTTGAGTGCAATTTGTAAATAATGTGCAAAGTCTTTTCGGCTACCTGCACCCTGTGCTTCGTGAACATTTGCACCGATTGATGTCGCACTACGAATCAATTGGTCAGCTACTGGTGCCAGAGTTCGATTTGTACGTATCACGTCTGCAAACTTTAATGTTGCCACAGAAAACTGTACTAACCGAAGAAAATATCCCTGCTTCCAAGTGTCGTTTCCACTTTTCATTTTTAATTCTTCATTTTTCATTTAAAACTGATTTACTACACGAAGATCACCGTTGTAGAGCAACCGGATATCGTCGATGCCATAGCGCATAACGGCCAAACGATCGATGCCCATGCCGAAGGCGTAACCTTGGTAACGTTCCGGGTCAACACCCGCAGCGCGCAGCACATTGGGATGCACCATACCGGCACCCATGATTTCGATCCACCGTCCCGACAGCTTATTCCCTTCCTGTGGCGCAATCCGCATATCCACTTCTACACTCGGTTCGGTAAACGGAAAGAATGACGGACGGAAACGGACCTCCACGCTACCGGAAAACAATTTTGAAAAGAAGTATTCAAGCACTCCCTTTAGGTGCGCGAGTGACGCCGTTTCATCGACCACGAGTCCCTCGAGCTGGAAAAACTGCGCTTCGTGAGTAGCATCAGTTGCCTCGTTGCGAAAGACCTTCCCGGGACAAATCATGCGGATCGGTGGCTCATGGGACTCCATATAACGTACCTGGACGGGACTCGTGTGCGTACGCATCACCATTTGGTCGTCGGCTTCTAGATAAAAGGTGTCCTGCATGTCCCGTGAAGGATGGTCTTTCGGTACATTGAGCATGTCGAAGTTGTACTGTACCAGTTCGCGCTCGGGACCCTCGGCGTAGGTAAAACCCATCTCGTTGAAGATGGTAGTGATTTCAGTTATCAGCTGAGATATAGGGTGACGATGTCCGGTCATATGAAGTTACTCTAGCATGTTACGGGTTTGGAATCTCGGTAAAGACTTCCACCACCCCTTCAGTAGACGAAGCATAGATGCGGCCACCGTCGGTGACAACCGCGAGGTTTTCTCCCGGATAGAGAAGCTGGGTATTTTGCCACGACCGATCATCAACTTCGACGACGTGGAGTCCATCATCAAGTCGGAGTAATACTAGGTGGGACTCGCCGGGCATAAACATGAAGTCATGTACCGTTTGCCATTTGCGGTCGATACGGATGTCTGTACGACAGCGCCGCTCGAGCTCACCCGGCGAGAATTCGATTGTAAACGGTGTGCCCGTGCTCGCTCTAGTAGTGCTTGAAACCACTAGCGAGCTGGTACCTATTTCAGAAGAAGGAGTGGCGGTCGAAGTAGCAACGGCACAGAAGTACGCTGGGACCGAACGTCCGGTTCCAAGCGCTCGCACATATACATCCTCACCCTGCTGATAGAGCATAAGATCGTCCATAATCACGGTAGTAGTGGCGGTACGGAGAAATGCTGTAGTGGTAGCACTTGTGGTGGCACGGTCGCCCAAGCGCTTACGATCAGCCGCAATGGCATTTTCTAGCTGCTTGCGCCGCGCGGTCGTGGAAGCTTTCTCCGTAAAAAGTGTCGCTACCTGGGCGTATTCACTGTTCACTATAAGGGTGGTAGTGGCGCGTGAGGTGGTAGCAATAAATGTGTTAGTCGTTGACGCGAAGGCAAATGGTACTGTGGTCGAGCTTGCCGCGAGCACAACTGGTACACCAGCCAGAGTGCTGAACGCCCCGACGACTCGTACGCGAGGAATCAGTGGAACGTTAAATGATTGAACTTCAGTCACAATGTGGGGCGTAATGAGGAGTTCCTTTACCCACGTGTGCGCTCCCGGTGACTGGACGTGAAGTCGGTGCACTCCTGTCTCAAGACCCTGAATGTAGGTCGCGTTGCGGAAGGTGCGGGCATCGGTGATGAGCTCTTCGTTTATGTACACGCTGGTATCACGAGCGGCACTAATGACGTAAATACCACCAGTCGCCGTAATAGCCGGCCTTTCAGCAAAGGGATTATATCGATAGCCCACGGCGTAGAAGATGGCCGCAGGAAGTGCCAAACAAAATGCCAGGAGAAGCAGAACGAAAAATAGCCGACGACGGAGGAGCGAAAGCGGCTTTACCTGTGGTTCTAATGGCATAGCTACGAGGAAGGGAGTGAGCGGGTTTTGGGCGTTACCCAAAAGCCCATGTATTTCCCAAACATCAATCGTGTCTGGGCGTCGAGTCCAGGAATAGCACTAAAGATAATCATGGTCGCAGGCACCATGATCCATTGGAGCGCGAGGACCACATAACGCCAGCGGCCCTTTTCTTTGGGTCGTGGGGGAATCATAGTAAGTGAGATCATCGAAGAAATAATCAAGCCAAACATCGCCAAGATGAGGAGATCACGCACGATGATCGGTAAGTTATACGAGAGCACATGCTGTTGAAATTCATAATTACCGAGAAAAATGGGGGTCCATCCGAGAATGAAAAGCATGATGGGATTTGTCACTAAGGACCAATACCCCTCGGCCTGACGGAGCGCAATCGTAACGCGCTTCCACCGTGAAATGGCATGTTGGTGACGGAAGTGGTAGATGATGTAGCAGAGATTTTCCACCCCGTACGTCCAGCGGCGGTGCTGACGATAAATTTGCCCAATCGTGCGCCAGAGCGTAGGGGCGGCATTAGCATCCATCGACACTGGGTACGAAAGCGGCACCACATCATACTGGCCGTCGTTGGCCATGAGGAGATTCCAGTAAATGCGCGAGTCCTCACTCACCATATTGCGTTGCCAATAGCCCACTTCGTACAGTGCCTGAAACGACACCGAGTGCGAGGAGAAGGTGGCCATGCGTTCAGGACGTTCTTGCTGCACCATTTCCCAGAAGGTCGATGACATCGCTACCACACGAGAGATAGCCGGCGCATTCCAAATGTTGTTGTTAAACACTGGCACTGGCTGGAAGGAGCTTTTAAGTGGACGGCGACAGGTGAGGAAGTGCCAGGTAAGGCAATTGAAGTAGTCGGGGTAGAGGACAGTATCAATATCGAAAATAGAAACGATGGTGTGGTCGTAACGGATACCCTGCGGGTCGAGGACTTTTGTCCGCACCTCCTCCGCCGCCCAGGCGGCATTACTCCCTTTCCCAGCGAGCTCGCCCTCGATATCCTTTGGGTGCGTAGTGATGAGTAGCGTGCCAAACAGCGCCCCGTACTTGCTCTCCATGGCGCGAGCAATTGCTTGCGCCTCTTTCCCCGCACGTTCTTCGGTTGCCAAGACAACCACTAGCTTCTTATGGTTGTAGCGCACGTGCGCGAGCGACTCGAGTGTCGCTTCTACCACCGCTTGTGGTTCCTTGTAAAACGGCAAGACAATAACGTGCGTGAGGTGATCGTATTGGAAACGTCCGACCAACGACTGCCAATCGAGCGAAAGATGATGTCGCAGCCGCTTCCAGTTGTGGCGCAAGTGGTAAGAGAGAAAGGCAGTTTTTAGGAGCCAATAAAGAGCAAAGCCTATGACAAAGTACGCGGCAAAAAATGGAAAATAGATGGAGAGGAGCACCACCCCAATAAGCGTACTCCACGATGCCAGACCAGGGAGAATTTCAAGACACCGATAAAAGAGTCGGGCACGGCCCGAAAGCTCAGTCGCCCGGCCGACGTGAAAATCTGCCCGCCGGGCATACGGCAATAGATGGTCTTGACTCACCCCCATAGACAACCTTCTTACTATACCGCGAAATCACTACAAAAACAGTGTCAAATGGGTGTTTTTGTGGGGTTATGAAAGGGCCCCGTCCTTTCGGACGGGGCCCAAACTTCAGTGTGAGGGCGGGTCAGCTTGGTGGTACGGCATCGGGAGGCATGGCAGCAGTCCCTGCACCCACACACACCAGCCCTGTCGCTCGATCTCTGTGCGACACCTGACACACTCCTTCTTGGTCAGGATCAGGTGACCTTCAAGATCGGAAGGTTCGGTAAAGAACCACACGGCCGCCGCACCTTGTTCGAGCATCACATGCACGACTCGGGTAGTTTCTGGGCCGGCGATCTTTCGCAGTCGCACTAGGGCTTCCCTGTCGTCCCTACGGACAAACCCCACTCCAACGGAGAGCTGCCGAATGCAAGCTGCAGCGTAGCGCCCCCATGAATCGTCCTCTTCGTTATGCATCTCACTTCTCCAAAGAACAGTGGCGTGAGTAGGCACACCACAAACCCCCTGTCACTCGCGTGACAGGGGGTTGCTTTCGTAATGTCAAAAATCACCAAAACAATCCGCTATCGCGCGAGATTCTTTGATGATGAAGTGATATAAAAGTTTTTGACATAGGTATTCTGATGAGCCAACTTTCAGGTCTGAAGTATAGTTATTCCAAAACGTACTCCCACCCTGGCTGCCAAGCCTTTGTTTTACGCCAGTCGTTAGCAAATGCCTCTTCCCAGGACCAGCCACGGATAAGTACATCGAGGGCGAGCTGTGGGGCTTTGTGACCAACTATGGCGACGTGTTTCCCGTCATAGTTTATTTTTAGATCTGCCAGAAACGATGCGATGCGTTCTTTTACCATTTCATAACTCTCACCATTTGGCATTGGTGTCGTAATCGAGCGCTCTTGAAGAGGCTCTACTTCGTCAGATGAGTGACCGTTGAAGTCACCGTAATTGCATTCGCGCAATCTGGCATCTTCAATAATTGGGTAGTGCTCACCCCAGGTATATTTGGCGGAATCGATGGCCCTTTGTAGGTCTGAACAAAAAACCGCGTCAAAGTGGGAGTGCGACGTTTGCTTTGCCAGATCAATTGACTGTTGTACACCGAGTGGTGAAAGCAGTACATCCTTCCAGCCGGACGAGATGTGCTGCTCGTTGTCGGTGGTCGTACCGTGTACGAAGTAGGTGATGGTGACTGACATATTTAAATACGCTTACGGTTTACAAAACTCTGAAAGCGGATCCCATCCCGCTTTCAGCTCTCCCGCCTGAGCTAAAGGCTGATTGATTCCCCTGAGCCGCCTGTCAGGTTCGAACTGACGACCTACGGTTTACAAAACCGTTGCTCTACCAACTGAGCTAAGGCGGCTCAGGGGAATCAATTACGATCAGTATTATGCTTACTTTGACACAAAACGCAATCGCGATGTGTGAGCCAGGTTACCCTTTCTCCAACTTTTTGGTCCTGAGCTTCACCTTCTGCTTTTCCGTAAGCGCGGTTTGTTCTTTGTGCTCAGCAATTTCTGCCAGGTGGGTTGGGCTCGTTTTGACAGCCACTGGCGACTCCCCACGCCCAGTGCGACGCTCGGCCCGCAGAGCGCGCGCCCTCGCGCGATTTTGATGAAACCACGACTCTAGGTAATCGTAGATAGACACCACAACGCGCAGCGCAGCCTGCAGGAAAGAATGAAGGCTGTAGTACCACGACAACCGAATGATATGTCGGTCGATGTAGCGCACCACTCCGGCCACGAGCCGTGCTGTGGCCGACACCAGGCGGTCGAGAAAGATGCGAACGCGCGGCAAGAACACCCGACTTCCACGCTCTGTCTCTACCCCAACGAGATACGACCACAGAAGCCACAGGACGGCGAGTACACCCCAGGTGAGTAGAAGTGCAGTCACAGACATGCTGCTATTTTACCGACACGCGCTGAAATGACGCAACTCGGATATTCTCACCAAATTTCTGCACCGCACCAGCGATCATCTCGCCAATAGTTACTTCGGGGTTTTTGATGAAGGGCTGCTCGAGGAGAATCTGGTCGCGGAAGTACGCCGCGAGTTTTCCTTCAAGAATTTTCTCTTTCATGTCCTCTGGCTTCCCTTCTACCTCACTCGCAAAAACTTCCTTGGCTTTCTGAAGAGACTCAGCTGGTACGAGCTCGCGACTCAGATATTTTGGATCAGTCGCTGCTACCTGCATAGCAATCTCGCGCGCCAACGCCACAAACTCCGCGTTCTTGGCCACAAAGTCAGTTTCACTCGCGAGCAGCACAAACGCCGCTACCTCATTGGTGTTGTGCACGTAGGAACCAATTGTCCCAGCGCCCAGCTCACGGTCAGATTTTTTGTCAGCCGCCTCACTGCGCCGCTTTTTGAGAATGACGAGTGCCTTTTCCATGTCACCGTTGGCTTCTTCAAGTGCCTTCTTGCATTGCATGACCGAAATACCGGTTTGGTCGCGCAGTTCTTTGATCTGAGCTGAAGTAATTTCCATAAACGAGTGAAAATGAACTTGACCGTATAAAAGCTTCTGGGTGGCGAGGCACTGGGCAGCACGGGGGGAGTAGCGGCCACCGGCGCACTACACACACTACACTTACGCAGTGGGGGCAGGACGAGAAGCGGCCGGTGCTTCGACGGCCGACGCCGCACTCTCACGTCCTTCGACGTAGGCAGCTGCTAGCTCTGCGAGTACCGCACTCACGCTCGACTGCAGGGCATCATTTACCACGATCGGATGGGTCACGAGAGAAACGTCACAATCAGAACTCATGATGCCAATGACCGGAATCTTCATGAAGCGAGCTTCAGCCACCGCGATAGCATCGTGACGTGGGTCAACGACCACGAGTGCGTCAGGCAAGCGAGTGAGGGACGAGATGCCACCAAAGTAGGTCGCGAGCTTCTCGGCCTCACGTCCCAGGATAACACGCTCTTTCTTGGTGTACTTGCGATCAAGCTCACCACTTTCGCGCTCGTGCGCAAGTGAGGTCATGCGGGCAATACGCTTCTTGATTTCGTTCCAGTTGGTGAGCATACCACCGATCCAACGATTCACCACATAGGGTGCTCCCAACTTCTCGGCGGTAGCGAGTACGAGCTTCGCGATTTCCTCTTTGGTACCAACAAATAGAACGTTTTTGTTCTGACTCGCAAGACCCTTGAGTGTCTCTTTAGCACTCTCGATGAGGGCAGCCGAGTGTTCGAGGTCGAAGATATCATTCCCCTGTTTCGTCGCAAAAAGATACGGGGTAACAGTCGGGTGACGACGGCTCTTTTTAAAGCCAAAGTGTGCGCCGGCTTTAAAGAGGCGCTCAACAAGCGTGGGGGTAGCGGGTGATGACATAGATAATGATAAAAAAGCGACTGGCGCTTTAGAGTGCGCCCGATGGTACCACAAGGGACCTTAGTCCGCAACCTCCTCGCCGCTCCCTACCTCACCCCCGGCGGCGACCGCGGTCAAGGCCGCTACGATGCCACTTAAGTCACCGCTCAAGACTCCTTCGAGGTCGTGCCAGGACTGCTTGATCCGGTGGTCAGTAATACGGCTTTGGGGGAAATTGTAGGTGCGGATTTTCTCCGAGCGGTCGCCGGTACCGATTTGGTTTTTGCGCTCTGAAGCGTGGCGTTTGGCCTCCTCCTCCACGTGGACCGCCTCCAGTTTAGCGAGCAAAATAGCCATGGCCTTTTCGCGGTTTTTAAGCTGGCTGCGCTCAGACTGGCTACGCACGTCGATTCCCGTCGGCTTATGGATGAGCCGTACGGCCGTCTCAACCTTGTTGACGTTCTGCCCCCCGGCGCCGCCAGCCCGCGAGAATTCCATTTCGATATCACTTGGGTTGACTTCGATAATAGGCTTTTTGCGCATGGGCAAGATAGCCACCGAGGCCGTGGAGGTATGGATACGACCCGCCTTTTCGGTAACCGGAATGCGCTGCACGCGATGGACCCCGGTTTCGTAGCGCAGGGCGTCGTACACTGCCCCACCAATAATTTCAAAGGCTGCTTCCTTATAGCCACCCGAGGCTGCCCGTGATTCGTGCTCGGTGGTGTAGCGCCAGCCACTCTGCTCAGCAAAACGGAGGTACATGCGCGAGAGTTCCTCAGCAAAGAGCGCAGCCTCGTCACCACCTGCCCCGGCACGCACTTCGAGTACGACACCGTAAGGCTTTTCTTCCTCCACTTTCGTCTCCTCGAGAATCCGTGACATTTCGGTATAGAGCGCCGTGCGCTGTTCGTCGAGCACGCGCAGTTCTTCCCCAGCGAGTTCGGCAAAGGCAGCGTCTTCATTTCCCATCGCCACTGCTTCGTCTCGTTTCAGAGAGAGTTCATCAAACTGCCGCGCCAAAAATTGCGTTTTAGAATTCTCGCGAAATGCGCTTAGTTGTTCAGGAGAAAAGTCCATAAATACATCGTGTGGTCCCGACTTCCTTCTGCTTTACGTGACCAGGTAGCCTCAAGTCTACACGAGAAGGACCCGCTCGTCAGGCCACCACAAGGGCAGGGACGAGCGGGTCCTTCTTTAAACGACGCTACGCTTTCTTCTTGCGGGTAACAGTCTTTGCTGCAGCGGCGCGATTCTTGAAGCGCTCGACGCGACCAGCGGTGTCCATTACCTTCTCCTCACCGGTGTAAAAAGGGTGACTGGCGCTCGAAACGTCCACTCGTGCGAGTGGGTATTCCTTGCCATCTTCCCACGTGTCGGTCTCACTCGACTCCACGGTTGAGCCCACAAGCCAACGAGCCCCACTGGAGTTATCGTGGAAAATGACGAGACGGTAATCCTCGGGATGAATATCTGCTTTCATAGTGCGGCCCACTATACCAGACTGGCCTATTTTGGCAACCGTTGCTAACATCGCTGATAAATGTACGCCTACTGCCCCAAAATGGTGATTTCTTGCGCGAGGCGACTCTTGCGCTGCATTACTTGGTCACCATAAAAGGCGTTTGAGGGATTGTTTGCTCCGCCCCAGCCGGCGTAGTAGCGCAGCGCCGCCAGGCGGTCGCTGGCGTAAGCACCGGTAGCGCCATTGTCGCGCAGGAGGAGCGCGGTCGCGATAAAGGCGTCGCGGTTGTTGAAGGGATTTGCCGGAGAATTGTTGCCATTGATGCGACGAATTGCGTCAGCAGCTTCGCTGTACACCCACCCACTGCCGTTATTTACAATGCCGCCATAAATCGCCCAGGTCGACGGAATAAACTGCGACGGCCCCATCGCACCACCCCACCCAACACGCTGCCCACCACTGATAAGTGGACACGATACACTGCGCGTACGGGCGTCAAAGCCCAAAATCTGTGCGACGGCCAAAAAGATAGGGGCATCGCGGTCGGGATGCATCACCGCCCGATCACCCCGAATGTCGTTATACGCGCAACTTCCTAGGTTAGAACCAAGGTTGGTTTCTTGCTCAAGAATGGCGAGAATAAGTGCCGCATCAACGCCCGTCACGCGACTGGCGTACTTCGCAAGCTCTACCGCCTCAGGAAACGGAATGCCACCGCCCCCACCAAGAAGTTGGAAGAGTGCGGCTCGTAGCTGCGCGGCCGAGCGCTGCTGTGACTCTAGTAGTTGCCGGTACTGTTGTTCTTCTCCCTTGGTGACTGTCAGAATCTGTTCTTTCTCTTTTTCTTTAACTTCGATATTTTGTTTTTCGAGCTCCTGAATACGCTTCATTTCAGCTTCGGTTTGTTGTTTCTCTTCAAGTTGCGTCTTTTGTTCGTAGGTGTCACGGCGGATATGATGAAGTGCTGAGACTGACTCATTGAGCGAATCCTTGATCGCGGCGAAGGCGGCCACATCACTAAAAAAATCGGAGAAGTTTTGTCGACTGAGCATCACCTCAGTGAGCGAATAGTCGTCCATCACTGCGCTGCGACGCACGAGGTCGGCGAGTGACTCGCGCTGATTTTCAAGTTTGTTCTCCAGCAGAGCAATCACCTCCTGCTTTTCACCAATTTGGTCGGAAATTTGGAGAATAGAAAGTGACCGCGCCTGAATACCGAGCTGGGCTTTTTTGATCTGTCCCTCAATGAGCGCAATGTCACGCTCGAGCGATTGTCGCTCTTGCTCTTTGTCTTCCACCAGCACTTGCTGGGTAAGGATTTGTCGCTCCACGGCCTGGAGTTCAGCCTCAAGACGGGCTCGGCGTTCAGCATCAGTCTCAGCAGCGTCTATAGTAAAAGGTACGCTACTAAGAAGCACTAAAATAAACAGGAGGCACCACGAACACAAAACACGCATAGTATGTGTTTAGTATACCAAAGAGTCGCCCTGGGTTACACCCAGGGCGACTCTTTGGCATACAAACCTCCTCGCTTCGTTATTCTGCAGTCGTCTCTTCTTCGGTCTTGCCCTTCTTCTCTACTTCAATTGCAGACATATCAACAGGCTCGACCGGCACTTCCTCTTCTTCGGCCGGCTCACCGATGACTACCACCACCTCTTCGGCGCCAGTGTCGACCGCTACTCCCTTAGGAATTGCGAGGTCAGAGATATGGAATTGGTCACCAATATTCTCGAGGGTTGAAATATCGACATCGATGTGTGACGGCAGGTTGACCGGCATACAGGTCACTTCGATTTCATGAAGTACGCGATTGACGACACCACCAGCCTTTTCCGCTGGAGACTCGCCGATGAAATGGAGCGGGACAGTAGCGGTGATTTCTTTGTTCATTTCTAGCGCGTAGAAATCAACGTGGCGCACGCCGCCCTTGGTCGGAGCAAAATCAACCTCCTTCACGAGTACTGAGACGGGAGTACCAAGGCCGGTGAGTTCAATAATGGTCGACTCGCCCGCCGTTTTAAAGACCTTATCAAATTCTTTTTTTGTGAGCGTGATCGAAAGCGGCTCGCGGGTAGGGCCATACACCACCCCGGGCAGCATACCAGCGGCTCGCAGGACATGCGCGCTTTTTTCGTTTCCTCGCTTTTCTGCAGCTAATGTGAGAGTCATACGAGCGCGACTATAGCACATTTATTCCCCGGTGGCCAGCGAATCACCCACCCCCTACAGGGGCTTTTTTCAAACAAGTTTTCCTTAGGAAAATTACACCCGACGGCGCTTACTTACCATTCACTATTAAGCTGTTCTCTGGTCTGTGGACCTACGACGCCCAGAGACTCAAGGCCACGGGCTGCTTGGTAGGCTTTGACAGCGGCTTCAGTAGCGGGGCCGAAGTAGCCCGTAATCCTGTCGTTGTAGAAACCGAGATTTTGAAGAAGCCACTGGAGGGATGTGACTTCGTCGCCCGAGGAGCGCAGGGAGAGTCGAGAAAAAAAAAGGTTTGGTGTCAGTCACTCCTTGAACCACACCTTCGGTCACGTTCGCCGCCGCTGATGGAGTACTGGTAGCAGTAGGTAAGGGTGGAATGACACCGAATTCTCTCGCGCGCAACCACTGACCCTCATGATACATAAACCAACGACTATGAATGTTTCTCGCAAATAATCGCCCTTGGGCACCTACTGCCATCTCTATCGCTCCGAAGCCGCGAATAACTACATCATTGAGTTTTATGAGATGATGTCCCGTTGCGCCACTTCGGGGGTCGAATACCCATGATCCTTCCCTGGTGCGGAGTCCGGTGGTAGACGATGGAGTGATGCTAGTACCGTCAGGCGACAGTTGGGCTGGTGCAACTTGCGGTTCAGCTACTCGCAGCAGTACAGAGGCCGACGTACTACCCCCCGGCCCACTACATGACACAGTATAGCTTGTTGAGACCTCAGGAGAGACTGCCTGCCGACCCGTCACACCACTGAGCTCCAAAGGGGTCCCACTACACGACGTCGCATCAGTGGTGGACCAGCGCAAGGTGGCACTCTTGCCTTTTTCGATAGCGGTTGGCTGTACTGCCAAACTAATGGTGGGTAGCTTTATAACAACGGTACCCTCTGCCGTTACCGAATCCTCGTAAACACCGGGGATCAGAGGACCAGCAATCGGCCTTTCTTGAAAACTTTTTTTGGTTGCAAGCCCCTTTGCAGGACTATTACTGAGTTCTACTAGTATTCTTTCATAGGCTTGCTTGGCCGCAGCGTCACCTGTAACGCTCCAAATACTAGCGAGTGCAGAGAGCGACCACTTTACCTGAAAATCAGCGGTACGCGCTGTTACTACCGGCGGCGACTGGAGATATCTTTTTTTTGGCCATTCGATATTGGCACGAGCACCAACTCCACCACGACTGTGCGCTAGTGCAAGTTGTGCTACAAACATGTCACTTACGAGTGTCGAGGCACGACCGAAGTGGTCCGGAGCAGTGTACCTATCATTTATCCAAGCAATTCGTAAGTCATCGAGCGCTTTCCAATTTCGATAGGCGACTGATCCGAAAAAGCCATTTTCAAAACTACTCGGAATACTTGCCCAGAGAGCGTTTTCGGTAAGCTGAAAAGCAAAAATTGACCCTTGGGTAAGACTGTCAGCGGTTGCATAGGAGTTGCCATACTCTTTCAAAACAGTAATGTTGCCGAACAAGTTACCGAAATCAGTGCTGATGTCGTAGTAATGTGGCAACTGCTTCCTAAAGTACGTAAAGGCCCGAGCGCCTTCAGCCATCAAATTATCATACAGCCAGCGCTCTCCCGTCCGCACATACGGAATAAATGAAAAGTCTGGTGTGACATATCTAAACAAGTTACTGTACTCGGAACCGTCTCTCCGCTGCGTTAAGTTTCGTACCGTATAGTAGGAGTCAAAGCCGTCCATCGGGAAAAGTTTGGGAACGTCAATATTGGTCAGCCAGCGATTAGTCGCGGGAGCAAACGTGCGAATTTGTGCAGTACCCGCGAGTTGCGCAATCTGCAGCGTACGAGCTGCTGCGTAGGGATGATTAGTGCGAAGCCAATCAATAGCCGGTGGTAAATAGAAAGCTGAATTCAGGAGCAAATTTTTATCATCATTTGTCGGCGAGCGCAAAAAATTAAGTTCATTACTGTCTAAAACTATTTTTGACGCACGTCTAGCTGCTTCCGCTTTATATCCGTCCAAGCGCTCTTTCAGTGGCTCAAGCGAATCGTCAATGGCGGGAATAACGCTTGCTTTGACATATATGGTCGGGTCGTGCTGTATGTTCAGCCAGCCACGGTCGGGAGCTCCCAGTCCCTGCGTGCCGTGTGCATCATTAGACGAGTAGGTAGCAAACCAGGCTTGATACTGCCGCTGCGTAACGGTTCGCCGTTCAACAACACGACCATTTAAAGTGGCTGTAACCCCGTAGGTAACGGGGCCACCAATCGCCTCCATGGCACGGTCGTTGGCATACTGTGCCTTTACCACGAAACCCCCTCCCTTATACACCGCCACATCAAAAATGAGACGGAAGGAGCTATTGGGTATCCGCGTCTCCACGCGACCCTCGGTCGCCAAGGGCCCCTTCTGCCAATAAGTGATAGCACCACTTGCCACGGCGCGACGAACCTCCTCAAGGACAGAGATCGTTGTGGTTGGTCGCCCGGTAATAGCCAAATCAACGACAAACGACTGGTCTTTAAGTCCATCAGAAAGTGATAGGTTATCAGTGGGGGCTGCTCCGCGGAGTAGTTCGTAAGAAGCAGAGCGCCCAGCGGCTAGAGTGGGCCGCTCAACGGCCACTACGGCCATTTTTGCCGAACCATCAGGCCACGTGGTCTTTACATCAATTTGCGCGGGGATGGTGGTGCGAACGGTTTTTGCGACCAGTCCGCTACCGCTCGGTATTTCACCCTTAAGAAAAACCTGCCCAAAGGTTACCACTCCCGCCGGCAGGCTGGCCTCACCAGCATTTTCAAATTCTACACTGGTGGCCGCTTCTACTGAGACAACACCTGCAAAGAACAAAAAGCAAACGATGGTGAGTACAAGAATTCGTCGCATAGAGATAGATGTAGTGTATAGCTAGTAGTACTGATGCAATTTACCTCTTAAGTGTACCGTAGACACACTGAGAACTAAACGTAGCAATACGCAGGCCACGCCTTATCTCTTCATCAAGGTCGTGCAAATACCCCCCCCTCCATCTACGAAATAAACAGGCGGCTTTCGCGCGATGCTACCCGCTGCGCTATACTGCGCAGGTATGTCACAACAATATGATTTTGTCGCTATCGGAGATATCCTCGTCGACGCCTTCATCGAGCTGTCGAAGGACGACGCCGACGTTTCGATAGACCTCGACACCGGCCGCCAGACGCTTCAGATGCCCTTTGGCACCAAACTCCCCTACCAGGATGTGGTGGTGGTAAATGCGGTAGGTAACTCACCAAACGCCGCTGTGGCCGCCCACCGCCTCGGCCTTAGTACCGGGCTCGTGACAAACTTAGGCAACGATCGCAACGGCAAAGACTGCCTCGAGGCGCTGCGCACCGAGGGTGTTCATACTGACTTTGTAAAGATGCACGAAGGCAAGCAGACCAACTTCCACTACGTCCTGCGCTACGGCCCCGAGCGTACTATTCTCATTAAACACGAGAAGTTTGAGTACCGCTTGCCCGACTTCCCTACCCCGCCGCGTTTTATTTACTTCTCGTCCATTGGTGAGCATGGTATCGAGCACCATCACGAAATCGCCCGCTACGTGAAAGCCCACCCCGAGAGCAAACTGGTCTTCCAGCCGGGTACGTTCCAGATTAAACTCGGTGTCGAGGCACTGAAAGACCTCTACGAAGTGACCGAAATTTTCTTCTGCAACAAGGAGGAAGCGCAGCTTATCCTCAAGACCACCGAACAAGACGTGCCGACGCTCATCCGTGGACTACGCGCTCTGGGGCCAAAGCTTCCAGTAGTGACCGACGGCCCTCATGGCGCCTACGTCATCGATGAAAACGATATTGCTTGGCACATGCCGATGTACCCCGATCCAGCACCCCCGGTCGACCGCACCGGTGCCGGCGACTCGTTCTCAACCACCTTCACAGCGGCCATCGCACTCGGCAAAACGCCAGCCGAAGCGCTCGCCTGGGGACCTATCAACTCTATGTCAGTCGTGCAGCACATCGGTGCCCAGGCTGGCCTCCTTACCCGCGAAGCGCTCGAAGGGTACCTGCAGAACCGCCCCGCCGAATACCAAGCCCGCCAAATCTAGTCTTTGCGAGTCGGGTGAAACAATCCAGAGTACTTACCACTCACAAAATAGTCACAAGCGACCAAAGGCACCACCTTACGGGTGGTGCCTTTGGCTTAATGATCCATAATTATTAGCGATAATATTAGCCTAGAAACAGCACCTAGTGTAGCTCGTTAAGTGATACGTCTTTATAGGAGTTTTCTTAACGTTTCAGGTACTTAGTCACGGTTGACAATTATTTAAAAAAGCATACAATTGACACATCACGACGAAAAGGGTTCCGAACGGCTAACTACCTAAGGAGCCCTTTTCATTTTTTCTATTTTGTTTCGCGTCCCCTCGTCTGATAGATCGGCAAAATAATGAGCCCCTAAGGACTTGTACAAAGATGAGGCGTAGCGCTGCTTTGGAAAAAGAAGTTTTTCAAATCGATTTTGGTCAATAAGAAAATCAACCATTGATTTGTAATCACCATCTCCAGATATAAGAACGACTTTATTAAAAGGCTCTTTGAGGTAGAGTCGCTTCATTACGGAAAAAAATGAACAACCCCGATGCAAGCATACGGGGTATCGGCGTTCGGTTAGGTGGTGAATAAAGATGCTTGTGGTGGTGCGGCGTGGAGTTGTTCGTAGCGGGGGATGCCTTGGTTTTTAAC